>NZ_JBXMTI010000017.1:0-25566 GCF_057083605.1 Candidatus Villigracilis sp.
TCTGATGCACAGGAAGGGATGAGAGTATAATTTCTTTAAAGTAAAGAGATTTCAATCTTTGGAGGAATCCCAATGAGTAAAAACAAAGGATTTGATGTAATAGCAGATACGCATGAGCGAGCAAATCACAATATAAATCCATATTACTGGGTTAATCGTTTGGATTCGTTTACAGTTGCCCAATGGAAAACAAACAAATATTTTGCTCCACTGCTCTTTGTTTTATACACAATTACAGTTTTGACAATATTAAACTCCTTCAGTCAAAGAGCCTTGGAAGAGGAAAAAACCTTTTGGTTATACCTGTTTGATTTTAGCGATTCATCTACAACAACGAGGTTTTCTGGAATCTTGATGCTTTCAATTATTTGGGTGATTGCAGGAATAGGAACGGTTCAATCCATCATTCAAAGGATTTATGCCCCACCTCCTGTGTCACAGCCTGAACAAAAGAAAGAAAAGAAAAAGAAACATCCTAAACGCCCCAAGAATTACAAATAGTGATTGTGTTTTCTCCTTTGTGACATAATTATTTTTGATAGCACCGGAGACATATCACATGTTTGAAGTAACCTCTGCATGGAAGTCCGCTTTTCCCGAAGCCCACGCGGGCGTGTTGGTCATGCGCGATGTCGTCAACCCTGCTCATCACCCCGAACTGGAAAAGCATAAAACAGAAATAGAAGAACGACTGCGTTCTCAATTTTCTGGGCAGGATCGGGGGGTGATGTCAAAACATCCCATTTTGCAGGCATATAACAACTATTATCGCCGCTTCAAAAAGACCTATCATGTTCAACTTCAACTTGAATCCATTGCATGGAAGGGAAAGTCGATTCCCAGTGTTTTTGCTCTGGTTGAAGCCATGTTCATGGCGGAAGTGAAGAATATATTACTAACTGCGGGGCATGATCTTGATGCCTTGCATCTACCTCTCACACTGGATGTTTCAAAAGGGACTGAAAGTTATAAGTTGTTGAGAGGAGATGAACAAATCCTAAAAGATGGCGACATGATGATCAGTGACGGAGCAGGCGTTATTTCAAGCATCCTGTATGGTCCCGATCAGCGCACGCAGATCGCGAGTGGAACACGCAATGTGGTGTTCACCGTCTACGCGCCTGCTGGAATTAGTGAGCAGGTGGTGACTCAGCATCTGCAAGATATTCAGAAATACGTGGCGGTCATTGCTTCGCAAGCGCAGGTTGGATTACTCAAGGTTTATAATTGAGATTGTCGCGCCGAATCAAATAGCATTTTCAGAGTGAAGCAATGTGAATTCTATAATCCAAACGAGACAAATAGCTTTAGATAATAGGAGCGAATCATGAGTGACACCAGCAAGAAAAATAATCTTTCCCTCGATCTTCTCACCATCATGGCGATTGGCGTGGTTTCATTCATTACCAAAAATGTTTTGCATGAGGCGTTGGGGCACGGTGGAGCATGTTTATTGGTTGGCGGCATACCCCTGGAGTTATCCTCCGCGCACTTTGACTGCGCCGTTGAATCGGTGAGCGATGCAGGCGTCCGCTTTATCGCGGCGGCAGGAACGTTGGTCAACTTTCTTTTCGTTTATATCTTCTGGCTGGCGTTCAGGAGTCCGCGGGTCAAGTCACCCACGCTGCGTTATTTTTTCTGGCTCGCCATGAGCGGGAACTTCTTCGTCGCGGCTGGCTATCCGTTATTTTCTGGGATCATCGGCGTGGGCGATTGGATGGATGTTGTGCAAGGCTGGCAGCCCGTTTGGCTATGGAGATTGCTTCTCACTATCACTGGATTGATTCTATATCTGATGGGAGTCTGGTTTGCTCTGCGTGAGATGAAGACCCTCATCGGTTCACACCCCGCTGAGAGGCTAGTGCGTGCTTTCAAGTTGACTCTCTTCCCCTACCTTGCCGGTGCTACTGTTTCATCCCTGGGCGCGTTCTTCAACCCCATTGGCACATTCGTTGTGCTCACCTCTGCGGCTGCGGCCTTTGGCGGCAATTCCGCCCTGGCATGGATGTCTCAACTGCTGAAAACGAAATGGTTCCCCGAAACATCCGATCAGTTCGTAGTTATTGAGCGCAACTGGGTCTGGATCATTGCCGCAGCGATTCTCGCGCTATTTCACATTTTCGTTCTGGGGCCCAGCCTACAGTTCAAATGATTTGCCATGCTATACTTAAGTAAATTTTATTGTTACAGAAAGGACTTTATTAACCATGGAAGAACGAACCGGCGAAGCATTTGAACTTGAGGAAAAGTTAACTATCATAGGCGGGAAACTTCAACCCGGCATGAGCGCCCCTTTCTTTACATTGGACTCGCTCAGCCCAACCGAAGGAATGCGGCAAATCAAGTTGTCTGATTCTGCGGGACAAGTCCGCTTGCTTAATATCATCAACTCATTGGATACAACTGTCTGTCATGTCGAGACCCAACGATGGGAAAAGATCCGCGCTGACCTGCCCTCGGATGTGGTTGTCTACACTGTTAGTATGGATCTGCCCTTTGCACAGTTGCGCTGGCAAACCAGCGAGAATGTCAGCCATGAGATGCTATCATCCCACCGTGAGGAGAAATTTGGTATTGATTACGGTGTGCTCATCAAGGAATGGCGATTGCTTCAACGCGCAGTCATCGTGATTGATGGGAACGATAAGATCGTCCACGTTGAATATGTTCCCGATCAAATGGCCGAACCAAATTATGACAGCACCGTAAGCGCAGTGAAACAAGCAGCCTCCAAAAAATAATTACATCACAGTTTTTCACCTGGCGTATTTTATTGTTGGAGAGCTGCCATGAAGGACAAACTGTTAATCTGGTTGATCGTAGCGGGGTTGGTGATCGCCTATCTGGGAATCAAATATGAAAACCTAATCGTGATCGGTCTCTTCCTCGGCGGCGCGGATGGCGAGTGTATAATATGAATTGTGTGTTATTTGAATCCCGGAGGGAAATATGACCAATGATAGACGCCAACTCTGGTTCCGCTGGATAAGTGCCAATGCACTTGGTGAACTGTTCGGCCTGGGTCTAACCTTTGTTATCACAGGCTTTGCATTCTCAATATTGGATAACCAGCAAACCGTCATGAGCATTTTGCTGGCCTTCATTTTTGCGGTGACCAGCGGTATGGTGGAAGCCACCATTGTTGGGCTAGCTCAATGGTGGGCCATGCATCCAAGCTTCCCGATGATCGATAAGTTTGCCTGGTGGCGCGGAACGCTGATCGGTGCAATGATCGCCTATGTGCTGGGATATTTACCATCTACATTGATGAACATGAGCGAAGTAACCGCTTCATCATCCGCACCTGTAGTTGAACCACCACAATGGGTCGTTCTCCTGCTTGCGGCTGGGATGGGAGCAGTTGGCGGGGCAGTGTTGTCATTTGCGCAGTGGCTGGCCATGCGTGGCAAAGTAAAACGCGCAGGGATATGGATTCCCGCCAACATGCTGGCCTGGCTTTTCGGAATGCCCCTTATTTTCTGGGGCATGGATCTCGCGTTCAAAATGTCCGCACTATGGCAGTCGATATTATTGATGGCGGGCATATTGTTGTTGACAGGTGCAATGGTCGGCGCAATTCATGGCGGGTTTCTTGTATCGCTCGCGAAACAAACAGGACATTCTAGTGGTGTAACATGAAAAATGGAAAATGTCCCAAATGCAATTCAACCAACGTCTACTTCAAGGAATATGCGCTAAATAATGTCACTTTGGATGGAAGAGGTGTCGATTACGTAGACTACATCTGTACTGATTTCGGATATTTTGAAACATATATTACCGATAAAGATGCTTTGAGTAAAATCCCCAAACTCGCGGAAAAACTTGGGGATTGGAAGAAGGCAGGGTTGACCTCTTGAAAGACGAACATACATCCATCATTGGCGCATGGAGACTCGTATCGTTTGAATTCCGCAAGGGTGATGGCGAGGTCATTTACCCGTTTGGGGCTCAGGCGCGCGGGTCTTTCATTTATACAGAATCAAGCCGCTTCGCCGCGCAATTGATGCGCAAGGATCGTCCCCGCTTCGTTTCCAAAGATCAGATGACAGGCACGGCCGCGGAGATCGAAGCCAGTTACAAAGGATGTATCTCTTATTTTGGAACATACGAGGTGGATGAAAAGGAGGGCGTCATCATCCATTATGTTGAAGGCTCTCTCTTTCCCAACATGGAGAGCACCGAACAAGTGCGATATTTCGAGCTTTCCGAAAACCGTTTGCAGTTGAAAACTCCGCCTACAAATTGGGGCGGTGAAAAAGCAGTCGGCATTTTGTTGTGGGAGCGGATCGGTTAATCTATCCCCCCGTTTTCCAAAATATTCTTCAACTCTTCCCAGTCTGTAAGGTGCGCATCGGCATCGTCTGTTGCCGTCAATGAGTTATTGTATAAAATGCTGAATAAGCCTGCCTCGCGTGCGGCGCGTGTAGTGCGGCGGATATCATCTATCATCACGCATTTCGATGGATTTGATTCGCCCGCGATCTTCATCGCGATCTCAAACGACTCAGGCATCGGTTTGCAATACGGGGCCACAGTATTCACATCCACAATGCTGGGGAAAAGATCATCGAGCTCGAGCGCAGTCAACACTCTTTTAGCGTGGGCCATGTCTGCGTTTGTAAAGATCAAGTTGCGTGTCGGCAGCGAAGCGATGATAGAGCGCAGAGTCGGATTGGGCGTGAGGTAATCCTTCAGCGGCAGGTCATGCACATAGGCCAGGAAATCATCGGTATCGATGTTGTGGTTGGCCTGCAGGCCGCGCATGGTTGTGCCGTATTGCATAAAATATTTTTCGCGCAAAATGGGAATTTCATTTTCAGGAATATCCAGGTATTCGCGCATGTAATCGTTCATGCGCCCTTTGATGGCCGTCCATAGATTCGTGCTGGATGGATATAGTGTGTCGTCAAGGTCGAAGAAAATGGTTGTGAATCGCATGAGGAGATTATAAGATACCCGCTCGCAAATCGCGCCTCCATTTGAAAAAAAGCGCAATTTGCGAGCGTCATGGGTATAATCGCGCCATGCCTATTCGATTGCTGTCATCTGAAGTATCCTCTCAAATTGCCGCTGGTGAAGTGGTGGAACGTCCCGCTTCAGTCGTGAAAGAACTGCTTGAAAATTCACTGGATGCAGGTGCGAAGAATATTTCGATCACGATCATGGACTCTGGCCGCACGTTAATCGAAGTTGCGGATGATGGATTTGGGATTCCCATGGACGAATTGGAACTAGCCGCTTCGCGTCATGCGACCTCGAAGCTGGTTCAGTCCGAAGACCTGTTCCACATCTCGACCCTGGGCTTCCGAGGCGAAGCATTGGCATCGATCAGCTCTGTTTCGCATTTTACAATTACATCGCGGGTGGAATCAGCAAAAGAAGGCGCACGCCTGAAAGTGGATGGCGGCATATCTGGCAAAGCCGAAAAAGTTGGTGCACCCGTAGGCACTGTGGTGCGCGTGGAAGATTTATTTTATAACGTACCTGCGCGTTTGAAATTTTTGAAAACAGATGTGACTGAAAGACGCGTGATTGATGCGCTCGTAACACGCTATGCTCTGGCTTACCCAAATGTACGTTTCAAGGTAATGGATGGCAAGCAAGCCACCTTGCAAACCGCAGGTGATGGTGACCGCCGTGCTATTCTTGCTGCGTTATATGGTGTGGATGTTGCCAAGCAAATGCTGGAAGTAATGACAACCGAAGAGGGTTTATCGCTATTGGGTTTTATCAGCCCCACATCATTGACACGCTCTAATCGAAAAGAAATTACTTTCTTCGTCAACGGGCGTTGGGTGCAGGAATTCTCATTGACCACTGCCTTGTTGCAGGCCTATCACACCCTGTTGATGGTGGGACGTTATCCGCTTACGGCTTTGTTCCTGGAGATCGCGCCTGAAGATGTGGATGTAAATGTGCATCCCACCAAGGCGGAGGTACGCTTCAAAAGCCAAGATAAGATTTTTAGCTTCGTGCAACGCTCCGCACGCAAGGCATTGTTGGCTTATACCCCTGTACCTTCTGTCTCACCGCAGTTATGGGGATCGCGTTCGGTTCCAGTGGAAAGAGAAGTAGGTATTGATTGGACGATTGCGCATGATGAGTCAGTGGGCAGTGATGAATCGGAAAGCGTAAATCGTAAATCGGAAATCGGGAATCCGCTCCTTGCCAGTGTTCCTCTTTTAAGATTAATCGGCCAGATCGGTTCAACCTATATCGTCGCTGAAGGCCCCGATGGACTTTATTTGATCGACCAACATGCCGCGCATGAACGCGTCTTGTTTGAAAGATTGATGGCTCAGCATGAAACCAAGAACATCCCTGCCCAGTCTTTGCTTTCTCCTGAAGTAGTCACCCTGCCGCCGCAATCCGCCAAGATGCTGACCGAACAATTGCCATTCCTGAATCATTTCGGCTTTGAAGTGGAAGAGTTCGGCACGAATACATTTCAGGTGCGTGCCATGCCTGTCTTATTTTCAGGCGGCGACCCAGCCTCCGCGCTGCGTGCACTAGTGGAAGATTTTGAAGAGGATGAAACACCGTTGCAGGCGGAGGTTGAAGCGAAACTTGCAGCACGTGTCTGCAAGCGGCTGGCTGTAAAAGGCGGCCAGACCCTCACCAGTGATGAACAGCGAAGTCTGCTAAATGACCTTGAAGCCTGTCAATCCCCGCGCACCTGTCCGCATGGCCGCCCGACAATGATTCACCTGTCTGTGGATATGCTCGAGCGTCAATTTGGCAGAAAAGGTGCGCGATAATTTCTTTGAGTAACCAAAGTACAAATGGGTGGCTTCTAAATTTGTAAGGTTTGGGGAAATCCCAAGTGCATACGCTACAATTACAATATGCGAAAATTGGCAGAGATCATTTCAACACAGGATATGGGCATAATATTTGAAAATATTCATGCCATGATCGCGCTTGTGAAAAATGACGGCACGCTGGTCTCTTGGAACCCTGCTTTTGAAGCATGTTCAGAATCATTTTCCCCAGCCTCAAATCTGAGTGACTTCTTCTCCGACAAAGATCAGATCCCCTTAATATTGAATAAAAATTCAATTGAACGTTCGAGCATGGAATTTCCCGCGGGCGGCAATGGATCGACGTCAGTTTGCGATTGTCTTTTCCTTCCCATAGCAGATGGGAAGGTGCTGTTTATTGCCGAACGCACCGAATCAGAATCAGCGCTTCGGAAAATGATCGAACAGTTAAGCAGGCGGGTGAAGTTATTCCAGATCGAAAGCGAATTCACCAAAAAAATCGCCCGAAACAAACAGATCGAAATGGAAGCGGTGATGGTGCAGGCCAGCGAGGTTGCGCAAGTAGACCCGCTTACCTTTCTTCTCAACCGCCGTATGATCATCAGGGAACTTCAGCATGAGGTCATGCGTGCCGAGCGATATAAGACCATGCTCTCCATTTCAGTTGTGGATGTGGATAATTTCAAAGCCGTAAATGACACATACGGACATGCGGTGGGGGATGAAGTCTTAAGGCAGGTAGCCTATCAATTGCGCGATAGTATCCGTCATCCTGATCTTGCGGGGCGATATGGCGGCGAGGAATTTCTGCTCCTGTTGGCAAACTCTGACGAGCACGCCGCCGCAGAGCAGGCCAACCGTTTATGCAGGCAGATAAGAGACACTGTTGTGCGCGTGAATGGTCATTCCATAAAGGTCACGCTTAGCATTGGTGTCGCACAATTGCATCATGGAGTGGATACGTGGGATACCCTGCTCAACCGCGCAGACAACGCCATGTATGAAGCTAAGAACAATGGACGTGATGGCTGGACAATTGCGAAATAAAACCCTCACCCTGCCCTCTCCCACAGGGAGAGGGGAAAGTCGCACCAGCGAAAAAGTACGACAAACGGGGTGAGGGAAATGGTTTCACAGGGATAGCAACGCCGCGGTTAACTTTCAAAAACTTCACGAAAAGCGGATGTTATTTTTTCTTTCACATCTTCCATCGCAGGTGCGGGGTTGATCAGATCTGCAAGTGAAACGACAGGCTCGCTTAATCCACAAGCGATGATGCCTTCCCAATATTCCATATCCGGGTTCACATTCAACGCAAATCCGTGACGTGAGATACCGCGCGCATCCACCTTCACACCGATGGCCGCAAGCTTGGCAGGCTTTTCTTTATCTTCAGGCTTGCAACGTGGACAGCGTGAATGCACATCTGGCTGAACCCACACCCCGGTCAAACCGGACCGTTGGCCTGCCGCGATCCCGAACTGCATGATTGCCCTTATCAGCATTTTCTCCAACTTGCGAATATATCCTACGTAATCAGCTTGAGGGATATGGGCGGAGTCCGAAGTCTCCAGACTTCGGACTCCGCCCAAAGGCAGTAACGGATAGCCCACCAACTGTCCTGGCCCATGATAGGTGACGTCACCGCCGCGATCCACCCAGTGAATAGATATACCTTTTTGCCTTAACTGTTCCTCACCCCACAATAGATTCTCTGCCTTGCCTCTTCTTCCAAATGTATAAACGTGGGGATGTTCAAGCAAAAGCAAAGTTGGCGGACGTTTTCCCTCCGCAATTTCAGCTGCGTATTCATCCTGTAACTTCCAGGCGCGTTCGTATTCGATGAGTCCTAAATCTTCAACAATAAGGTTGTTCATAGCTCTTTACGCATTACGTATTTCGTAATACGTGAGTCATTCAAATATCCTTCGATACAGATCTGATTCCAGCAATCCATTCGGATCACAGCGCTTTTTCAATTTCTTGAATTTATCAACTGTTTCTTTTCCATAAAATGCGAGCGCGGTTTCTGCTGTGGTTTCGCTGTTTTTTGCGAAATAGAACCTGCCACCATTGGCAAGCACAATCTTGTCGAAATCTTGCAGCATCACCCGCAGTTTTGCGCGGCTGCCTTCGGTCACTTTGAAATCCATGGCAAGCGAAAAACCATCCAGGGCGTGGGTGAGCAGGAATTTATCGGGGCGGTGTCTTTTGGTGACACCAAGGTACGAGGGGAGTCCACGCTTTTTGGTGAGAGCCAGCATCTCGGTCCAGGCTTGAAGCGCAGTTTCCTTTGGCAGGAAGGATTGGTACTGAATCAATCCACCACGCCCGGCTGCACGCTCCCAGTTCGGAACATAATCCAGTAAAAAGTGAAAGGCCGCGTGAGGTTGACGAAATGTGTGTCTGCGTAAGCTGGCGATATATTTCGCTGTGTTCACTCCCCACCAACCGATATCGTTCACAAAGGGGGTCATGAAATAATGCAGTAGCGATTTTGGCATCACGCCGAACAGACGGCCAGGCAGGTTTTGATTTTCAAGCCGCATGGTCTCTTGCGGATTTGGATCATCGCCTTCATGCAGATAGTTGGTGGCATGAATTTGTCCGTGACCAATCGTGATCGTATCGAGCCAGCCGACAATGTAATCATAATTCGGCACGTTCTCTTCCATCAACGAAAGGTGTTCCTTTAAAGCGCGCGTGGGCCATGCGTGTACTTCGAGCAACCCTGAATACACTTTTTTCATTTGTGAAGTGATCGAAGTGAAAATACCGAGCATTCCTAACCCGCTGATCATCGCATGGAACAGATCGCCGTTCTTTTTGGGAGAGCATGTGATCTCGGCGCCCGTTGGCAAAACGGCAGTGAACTCGATCACGTGTTCGCCAATGGGACCCATCTTGAAATTATTTTTACCATGAATGTTTGCAGCCAGGCATCCGCCCAATGTGGTCTTCATGGTCCCCGAAACAACAGGCGGCCACCAGCCCTCGGGTTCGACTTTTTTCCAAAGCTGTTCCAATGTGACGCCGGGCTCGCATCGCACCACGCCGTTTGTTGAATCCCATTCGACGATTTGGTTCATGGCTGACATATCCAGCACGACCCCGCCGCCGTTCAAGGATGCGTCATTGTAGCTTCGCCCCGCTCCTCGCGCAGCAACGGTGAGTTCCATCTTCTTTGCGAAGCGAAAGGCCTCAAAAATATCTTCAGAGGTTTTTGGTTGAATGAGATAGGATGGCGCGCTGAGCGAATGTCCAAAGTTTTCGAGTCGAGTGAATGTTTTTTGCATGGTGATTTGGGAGCGAAACCCTAAAGGTTTTCCCCTTTCGGGGACTTCGCAAGACCTTTAGGGTTTATAAATTAGAACGACATTCGGCGGAAGATCACCGACGGCACATGTTGAATGACGAGCATGATCCAGCGCCAAATGGATGCGGTGTAGATGAGTTGTTTGCGTTTGCGCATGGCTTTGTAAATATCGTCCGCGGCTTTTTCGGTGGTGATCGCAAAGGGAGTTGCACCTTGCGCAGCTTTGAGCATCTCGGTTTTTACAAAGCCAGGTTTGACCGTTAACACGTTCACGCCATGACGTGTGAGTCTGTTGCGAAGCGCTTCGAGATAGGTGGCCAGCCCGGCTTTGGAAGTGTTGTAGCCGGGATTGCCGATGCGTCCTCGGTCCCCTGCCACGGAGCCGATGCCGACGATCTGCCCCGCCTTTGCATTTTGGAACATCTCTGCTACAGGAGTGAGCCATGCCATTGCGCCGATCAGGTTGACTTCAACCATTTTGCGGTCATTTTCAAAGTTATATTGATCAGCACTGCCGGGCGGGTAGTTGATGCCAGCCATGAAGACGATCAAATCCAAGCCGCCAAGATCAGCAACGATCTTGCGTAGCAAGACAGGGACTTCATCATAATTCGCCACGTCGTGCACATAAGCCAGGGCGCGGGTTTCATTTAATGTGGAGTTGATCTCATTACAAAGTGTATTTAGTTTATCTTTTCTGCGAGCGATCAAGGCCAGGGTATATCCCTCTTTTGACAATTTTTGAGCGAGGACAGCGCCTATGCCCTCAGATGCGCCAACGATGATCCCGCGTCGGCGTGGATTCAATGGAGTTGCAGGAGTAGGTTTGGGTGAGTCAGACACGAGGAGCCTCATAAAAATTTTGTGGATGTCA
Organism: Candidatus Villigracilis sp.; assembly: GCF_057083605.1. Taxonomy (NCBI): domain Bacteria; kingdom Bacillati; phylum Chloroflexota; class Anaerolineae; order Anaerolineales; family Candidatus Villigracilaceae; genus Candidatus Villigracilis; species Candidatus Villigracilis sp. The sequence continues at coordinate 10,955 of NZ_JBXMTI010000017.1, forward strand.
TTCTAACACAGTCCATTTGTTGACGAAAACGGGCACTGTAACCCATCAATCTCTGTGTATAATGGAGGAAGTTGCAGCGTGCCGCATACATTTTAAACATGCGTAATGAAACCAGAAGCATGATGTTTACTCGTAATTGTGCGGCAAACGAAGTGTTGTTCCGAACAAGGGCATGATCCAAAGGGTGATATGACAAACGAAAATGAAGACCGGAACGATGTGTTCCATCGTGCCTGGGAAATCATTAACCAGGATACTTCCATCCCGCCTGAAGAAAAAGAGGGGATCTTGAAACTAATTCAGGTCTTGATTGAAGTTGCCGAAGCCTCACCTTTCCCACGAGATAAAAATAATCAAATAAGAACTTTCACCCAGGAGATCATTTCCAAGCATTCCCTGATGGTCAGGCTCAAACAACAGGCTGACGAACTCGATGCCCTGAAAAGCATCGGCGTGAATTTGACCTCCAGCCTGGATCTGCAGACCGTGCTTGATACAGTGGTAGCCGAGGCGATGAGATTGATAAAGAACGCACGCTCGGCTCACATTTATTTATATTCACACGGAACCCTGGATTTTGGAGCCTCATTAAGTAATGATGGCGTGAAGAATAAAGCCTTTTCTGTGCCAAGGCCGAACGGCCTTACCTATTCCGTGGCAAACAACGGTGAGCGCATCATTGTGGAGGATATCCTTCATCATCCGCTTTATCAGGATGCCCCGTCTGATTGGGGTGGTTCCATCATAGGCGTCCCGCTTAAATTCAACAACTCTATTGTGGGTGTCATGAATCTCTCAAGAATCATTACGGGAGGCTTTACAAATGCTGAACTGCGCCTGATCGGCTTGTTATCTGACCAGGCCGCCGTGGCAATCTCGAATGCGAGTCTGCATAAAGGCGTTACTGAGATGGCCAACACAGATAGCGTCACCGGCCTGCCCAACCGCCGCGCATTGGATGAACGCCTGCAGGAGGAATTGCGTTATGCCAAACGTATGAATTCAAATTTCTCAGTTGTGATGATGGACCTGGATGGGTTCAAGAATGTGAACGACACCCTGGGTCATGGTATGGGAGACGATGTACTGCGCTCCGTGTTCAATTACCTGGCAGAGAAGATGCGGGCAACAGATTTTCTCGCCCGTTATGGCGGTGATGAATTGACCCTGATCATGCGTGATAGCGGCCTGGATGTGGCTGAGATCGTAACCAATAAGATCATTGAATTGATGAAGAAATATTCCTTCCCGCTTCCGGGAGGTAAATCCATTCGGTTGGGCATCACTGCCGGTATTGCGGTCTATCCGATGCACTCGCATAATTCCACCGATTTATTACGCGCCGCAGATGCAGCCTTATATCACGCGAAAAAACATTATCGCGGTTTATTTGTTATTGCAAAGGGAGCAACAGGGCCGCTGGATCCGTTGAGTATCCCAAGCTCGCACAAAGATTGAAACTAAACTGCTGCGCCGTGGTCTTAATCAGCATGTTGGTTTCAAACACCTGCAGAAATTTTCCTTGTAACCAAAAGAACTAACGCGGGGTTATATTCTCATCAACCCAAATTCAGGAGCCGATATGCCCCGTAAAGTAAAACTTATTCTCAACCCCGTAGCCGATATGGGACGCGCCTGGATGGTTGCCAATGACCTGCGCCCCATTGCGCGGGAGTTCAAAGGCGAAATCACATGGAGTGGAACAGTTTACCCGACTCATGCAGTGGAACTTGCCAAGCAAGCCGCTGAGGAAGGCTATGACCTGGTCATTGCAATGGGCGGAGACGGCACTGCCCACGAAGTAATGAATGGTCTCATGCAGGTTCCTGAAAACAAACGCCCGATGATGGGCATCGTCCCCATCGGCTCAGGCAATGACTTTGCCTACTCCATGGGCATCACACAAAAATCCGCTCGTGCCCTCGAACATGCACTCAAAGCGGAAAACGTGCAGGCTGTGGATATTGGCTTGATGACCGATGAACACGGACACACGGAATATTTCGATAACACCCTTGGTATTGGTTTTGACGCGGTAGTTACCATCCGCTCGCATAAACTGCCCATTGTCAAAGGCTTTCTCATGTATCTCACGGCAGTCATTCAGACCATCATTCTCAACCATAACCCCGCCAAAGTAAAAATAGAAACGGATTCTGAAACATGGGAAGGCAGCACTCTTATGGTCACCCTGTGTAACGGTCCACGTGAGGGCGGCGGCTTTATGCTTTCGCCAGATTCAAAAAACGATGACAATAAAATGGAATATGTGATCGTGAACAAGGTTTCACGCGCCATGATGTTCCGTCTCGTGCCTGAATTCATGAAAGGCACACATATGCGATTTAAACAGATCAGCATGGGAGAATTCAAAAAATTCACGCTCTCCTCCGACCTCCCGCTTTACATCCATGCGGATGGCGAAATATTTACAAGTTTCGGGAGCAATCTCAAAAAAGTAAGTTTTGAAATACTTCCAAAGGCATTGAAAGTTGTGCGAGGTTAAAACAAAAATCGGCTGAAGCAAATTCAGCCGATTTTTGTTATTGAAGGCTTATCCCAAAAGACGCGCCGATGCCATCATGATGATCGCAATGAACATAAAGATGAGATTACCCTTCGTGGACATGGATTGCCTGCTGACCAGCGCCTGCATCGCAGACATTTGCTCGGCAGTGGGTTTTCCTTGAATCTGCGCACCCATAGCCGCCAAGGCCTTGTTAGTATTGCCAAGGATAATCCCAAATACAAATGCCAGGATACCAGCTGCGGCTCCAACCCCAAAACCAATGCCTGTTGGGGTACTCATCCAACCGGATTGGAACCAACTCGAATCGATTCCATATAAGATCGAGCCTGCCAACACGGTGATACCGCCAGTGGCCATCATAAATGCGGAAAAACGGGTTTTCGTTATCAGATGTGCAGCGAATTGTTTTCCTGCTTCGCCGGTGGCGTTCATGGTGGGAGCGACAAATAAGCTCAACGCGATTGCGCCGCCTGCCCAAAGGATTCCCGCAACAATATGCAGGATACGTAAGATCAAAAATACTAAAGTCATTGTTTATCTCCTTTATCAATAAAAACCCTGAAATGCAAAATCGCTACGCAGGATGTTACAGTGTATCGCGTAATTTAGTAAACAGTATATTCGTTTTTAGCCCCAATCTTCAAAGATGTGTTTACTTAATTGGGTTACAAGCGATAGAATCCAGCCATGCCCACCTTTGAGCAAAGCCTTCAGAAAGCTGATCTGGGACATCTCCGCATCATCGCCGGGTTCTGGGAGATTGAATTGGAATCCAATGACCTGAATTCCGCACTCGAAGAACTCTCCGCTTCTCTTCTGGATCTGGAAGCTGTTACCGAAATAATTGACATTCTCCCCCCTGATGCACGCTCCGCGTTGAATGCCCTCGTCGATTCCAATGGCAAAATGGAGTGGGTAATCTTCGCCCGCAAATACGGTGATATCCGTGAAATGGGCGAGGCCAAACGAGACCGTGAACGTCCGCATCTGAAACCAGCTTCAACTTCCGAAATGCTTTTTTATCGCGGCTTGCTCGCCAAGGCATTCTTTGACTCAGGCAAAGGTGCACAGGAATTTGCATACATTCCCGATGATTTGTTGGAGATTATTGCGGAGGAGATGAAAGAAGAAAGAGGAAAGAACTCCAGTGAACCACTAGGCCGCCCGGCAACGCCTGTTGAAAAAGCTCATGAAATTCCTGCCACCGATCACATCCTTGATGACGCAACCACCTATCTTGCTGCCTTACGCGCAGGTAGGCCAAATTGGCAATTTGACCCACAACTGACTGCTTTATTAACCGCCGCAAAACTTGTCAAGAAAGATGTTCCTCAGGCCGAAGCGGTGAAAAAATTCCTCGAAGCCTCCCGCCCCGAAGCATTGGAGATGCTCTTCAACACCTGGCTGACTTCGCAGACTTTCGATGAACTGCGATTGATGCCTGGCATTATCTGCGAGGGCGAGTGGAAGAATCAGCCGCTAGTCACCCGCGAATTTCTGATGGATTTGATCAACTCGATTCCGCAAAACAAATGGTGGAGTCTGCCCGCGTTTCTACGCACAATCAAAGAAAAATTTCCTGATTTCCAAAGACCCGCTGGTGACTACGACTCGTGGTTCATCAAACGCGAATCCGATGGGCAGTATCTGCGCGGCTTCGCCTATTGGGATTTGGTGGACGGCGCGCTCGTGAAATATTTTATTCAAGTGTTGCATTGGCTGGGCGTGGTTGACCTTGCAAGCGCCGAGGAGGGGAAGGAATTTACTGCGTTTCGCTTGACGTTAGACGTTCAAAGTTCAACGTCGAACGTCAATGGAAAAATAAACGTCTCTTCAAATGGCAGAATCACCGTTTCACGGTATTTCTCCCGCGCGGTGCGCTATCAAATTTCGCGATTCTGCGAATGGGATGACCAGAAGAATGATGATTATATTTACACCGTCAGTGCACAATCTTTGAAGCGAGCGGGGGAGCAGGGATTGAAGGCTGAACAATTGCTTGCATTATTGGTGAAGTACACAAATGGCAACGTACCACCCCCGATGGTGAAAGCACTCAAACGTTGGGAGGCGCATGGCACAGAGGCCCGGGTGGAGAGTCTGCTTGTGCTAAGGGTCAGCAGGCCGGAGGTTATGGAAGAGATGCGCAGCTCGAAGGCGGGGAAATTCCTGGGCGAGTTATTAAGCCCGACGGCAGTAATTGTCAAAAGCGGAGCCATTGAAAAAGTGATGGCAGCCTTAGCAGAGTTGGGTCTGCTGGCGGAAGTGAAAGAGTAAATGGAAGTCACGCTGAAATTGTGACTTCCATTTTTTGTTTAGTCGCTATAATAATTTTATGAATACCCGGTGGTCGAGACTTCGTCGAGACCACCCATAAATAGTAAATATGAAATTGAAATATGTGGTCTCGACACCGCACTGCACAGAACGCAGTGGGTGCAGTGTATGCCTTCGGCTGTCGCCTCAGGCTACTCGACCACCATTTGAAACTAAAAGGAGCCTCCATGTCTAAAACAGATTGGATCCAGCAAGAGATCGATGGTCTGAAATCGCAGGGACTGTATAACAATATCCGCACGATTGGTTCGCCGCAGGGTGCATGGCTGATCGTGGATGGAAAAAAGGTTTTGAATTTTTGCTCGAACAATTATTTGGGGCTGGCGAATCATCCCGCCTTGATCGCCGCCGCGAAGAAATCTTTGGATGAAATGGGTGTGGGCCCTGCCGCTGTCCGCTCGATTGCAGGGACAATGACCCTGCACGTTGAGTTGGAAAAACGGCTGGCCGAGTTCAAAGGCGTGGAAGCGGCGATCACGTTTCAATCTGGCTTTACCGCCAACCTTGCAACTGTGCCAGCCTTGGTTGGAAAAGAAGATGTGATTTTTTCAGATAAATTGAATCACGCATCTATTATTGATGGCTGTCGTTTGTCTGGTGCGAAGATCATTGCGTACGAACATAATGATGTGAAATCGCTTGAGGAACAGATCAAGGCGAATTTGAGTCAGTATCGCCGCGCGTTGATCATCACAGACGGCGTCTTCAGCATGGACGGTGATATCGCCCCGCTGCCCGATATATACGAAGTGGCGAAGAAGTACGATATTCTTTTGATGGTGGACGATGCGCATGGTGAAGGTGTGCTTGGCAAAGGCGGGCGCGGCATTGTGGATCACTTCGGCCTGCATGGCAAAGTGGATGTGGAAGTTGGCACGATGTCCAAGGCCTTTGGCGTGGTGGGCGGAATGGTTGCGGGCAAATCGGTCATCATTGAGTGGCTGCGTCAGCGTGGACGCCCGTTCCTGTTCTCGTCTGCGGTCACTGTCCCAGATGCGGCGGCTTGTCTTGCAGCAGTGGACCTGCTCGAAGACTCCACGCAACTTGTGGATAAACTTTGGGACAATGCCAAATACTTCAAAACTGAAATGAAGAATCTCGGTTTCAACACGGGCGTGAGCGAAACACCCATCACCCCGGTCATGCTCGGTGAAGCGCCGCTTGCGCAGCAATTCAGCCGTGAGTTATTTGAAGCGGGCGTATTCGCGATGTCGATCGGCTTCCCGACTGTGCCGCAGGGCAAAGCCAGGATCAGAGTCATGATCTCTGCTGCACATGCGAAGGATGATCTTGATAAAGGTTTGGAAGCGTTCAAGAGTGTGGGGAAGAAGTTGGGTGTGATCTAAAATATTTTGATCCACAGATTGCGCAGATTTGGCAGATTCAAAACCAAATCTGCGCAATCTTTTTAATCTGCGGATGAATTTTCTTTCCTCTTTCTTCTATTCTTCCTCCCTTTCATCATCAAACTTTCAATCCACGCGGCCATCGGTTCAGGAGGCGGATAATTTTGAATCGCAAACTCATCCAATCCATGCGCACGTAATATGAGGTTAGCGACTTCCATGCCTGTTACGCAGGCGCGCTCCAAGAAGAAGGATGGGGTTTCATGGCGTACCCAATCACCCGCACAAAATAAATTTTCCCATGGCGTTTCAATACCAAGATGTGTGCCGCGTGCACCCAACGCGGGCAGGGTGTGCGTATCCGCGTTGCGCTGCAAATGCGGCGCGATCAAATGTCCCTTCAATTCGGGGAAGGCGCGCTGCACATCCCTGATGACGTTGGTAATCAACAGTGCATCAGGCTGTGCTAGCACCTCACGCGGGCCATACACATGCGTTTCAATGCAAGCGCCGCCTGTTTCTTCATGCCATTTTTTATATGAGTCATAAATTCGTTCGAGCCAGAAAAAATTATGCATCACAAAATCGCCGCTGAAGATTCCCGCTTCGGGCGCCTTGCGCGGCGAGGTGTCGAACCACAGACGGATGACGGCGTGGCCGAGTCCGTGCGGGAAGAAGTAGGGGCTGGGTTGCCCAGCACTATCAGCGAAGAAACTGTTCTTGATAATCGAATCGGCTGCCGGTGAGTCTGAAGCGAGAATGAGGAATGGAGCATGGTCAGCGCCTGAGAGTCCATCCTGTTCCCAATGTGCGATCCAATCCCCATCCTTTTCCATTCGCTCAGCTCGCTTCACCCTGGACTTGAACCTGATCTCGCCTCCGAGTTCCAGAACCTTCGCTGACAGTTTTTCGCAGACATCACCGCCGCCGTTTGGAAAATATTCAAACGACCAGGCATCGCGGCGCATGAGGGTGTAAAAACGCAGGAAGGCCAGAAAACCCGCGAGCGGAACCTGGTCGGGGTCGGTGGAAAGCCCATTGCGTGTGAGACCAAAAAATAATGACCGAAATGCCGGCCCCCATTTTTGAAGCGCCTTGCCGAAGGTATGCCCCTCAAGTGGTTGGTTTTCCATGAAGGGATCGATGCCAATGGCCATCACCAGCACAGACCATACATTGAAAATGGACAGCAGGTCGCGCAGGGTTAACATGCCCCAAAAGCGCGGCGAAAGAAAAAGCTGGATGTAATGAAATGGCGCGGGGATGAGGCTGTTACGAATCACGTTGCCAATTGGTGCTCGGCGGATGGAGTCTCCCACGCGATAAATCCACTGCTCGTCGCGCGCACGCACGAGTTGTGAAATCACATCATGCCGCCGAAGCATAGACTTGAGGTTGAGATACGAAGACCATATTCCATGCACACCATGCTCGGAGGGAAAACTCCAATTCTTGATTTTGATTTCTTGCTTGCCTGAAAGCCGCCCGCCCACGTGTTCATCTGCTTCGAGGATAAGCGGCTTTAATCCACGTTCGGCCAGGTGAAGAGCGGCCGTTAATCCCGCAATTCCGCCGCCGATGATGATGGCATCGTAGTGTTTGTCCATTGGATTGATTATATATGAGACAATCAGATCCATCCGCAGATTTAGCAGATTTCACCGATTTTTTTCAATCTGCAAAATCTGCGCAATCTGTGGATTGCTCTATGCGGGATATGGTAAAATCTCGCACGCACTCCTGAAAAGCATCAGGATGATATGGAGGGATGGCCGAGCGGCTGAAGGCGCATGTCTTGAAAACATGTTTGGGTCACACCAACGTGGGTTCGAATCCCACTCCCTCCGCCAGCCGATTTACGATTTTTAGATTTACGATTGACGATTGATGAAGTAAAATCGTAAATCTAAAATCGGCAATCGTAAATTGATTTGGGGAGGTGCCAGAGTGGCTGAATGGGCTCGCCTGCTAAGTGAGTGCTGGGTAAAACCAGTCGAGGGTTCGAATCCCTCCCTCTCCGCTAGCGAAAACGTACTCGATCTTCGGGTACGTTTTTGTTTTGCAGTCGTGTGCCCCCATTGAGGGGATATTATTCGAATCCCTCCCTCTCCGCTAGCAAAGACATGTTCCGAAAGGGGCATGTTTTTGTTTTGCAGTCGCGTGCCCCATTGAGGGGTATTAAAGAGGTTCTTCAACCTTCCACAGGCGAGACGACCACTCGGTTTTTTCCAGTCTGTTTGGCAGAATACATTGCCTTATCAGATGCGCGCAGCGTCAGTGTGCCTGTGTTTCCATGTTTTGGAAAAGCTGCCACACCAATAGACAGGGTGAGAATGCCAAGATCCCTTCCATCATGGCTTAGTTGGAGGCTGGATGCCCCTTTACATAAACGTTCAGCGCATTGCTGGGCAGATTCAAGCGGGGTCATCGGCATTAACAGTGTGAATTCATCGCCGCCAAACCGGCAGGCGATATCGTCTGTCCGCGTGCTGGCTTGAATTAACCTGGCCACCTTTTGTAAAGTCAGGTCGCCTGCTTCGTGCCCGAACGTGTCATTGAATTTTTTGAAGTCATCGATCTCGATCATCAAAATGCTCAAGGGATGCTGGTGACGTTCCGCCCGGCGCGTTTCGCGTTCCAGCATGTCGTTCAGGTATCCGCGGTTGAAAAGGCCGGTAAGGGGGTCGTGAATTGCCTGCTCATGCAATTGTGCATGGAGCGATTCAATTTCATTAAGCTGGGTCTGTAATCGTTCGTTGGCCTGTTTGCGTTCGGTGATATCCTGAAAAGTAAGGATGCGCCCGCTAAACTCGCCTTCCCGCTTCTTAAGCGGCATCGTATGGACGTCAACGTGCCTGAGCTCTCCACTCGGCATAACAACTTTGATTTCCTGATTGATCGCTTCCATCTTCACCTGTAGATGAGGGCCGGGTTTGAGGCGTGCAAAAGCGATTTTTGATTCCTGGCCGATGACGGAGTTATCAACCTGCAACAGTTCTTTGGCGGAGGGATTAATATCCACGAGGCGGTTCTTGGCATCCAGGACGACCACCCCTACAGGTATGGTTTCCACAAGGGTTGTACGCGCCAGCGGAATAATATCCAGCCAGCGGTATCGGAAAATTGCAAAGGCAAAGAGTCCGCTGGTGAGGACGAGGGCATGAGGGGTGAAATCGAATCCTTTGAGAGGACTGATACCCAAAATATCGGGAACATTCACAATGAATGGAATGAACAGAGCGATGAGGATCGTGATAGATTGCTGTCTCTTGATATGGTTTGCAGTAAAGATCGAACGGATCAGAAAATAATATGTAACCAATGAGATGCCCTGCAATGTCAATATGATGGGCGCGAAGAGGATACCGTGCTTCCTATAAAGTACCTCAAGCGGGCCGACGTGTTCCACGGTAAAGTCGTATAACAGCAGGTCGCGATAGGGCGTAGTCCATATGAGCAAAGTGGATACAAGAGGGAGAAGCAATAATAGTGCCAGGCGTGTGCGTGTGAGCAGGTGCTTGAGTTCAAGGTGCTCAAATACGATTAGCAAAAAGACCAGCGGACCAAAACTGGCTGCGGTCCAACCGATTTGCGTGCACAGGATTTTTATTTGTATATCGCTGGAAGCCATATCTATGCCATAAGCCAGCGCCCAAACAAAACCAAGCAGAAAGAGCAGTATCAATGGTTTGGCGGCTGGCTCATTCCTGCGCACCCACGCATAAGAAGCCACGAGCAATTGAAGCATGGCCGAAAACAAAAGGGTATAAACGACTATTTCGCGCATGTGGAAACTTCCTCTTGAAATAACACTGAAACGATGTCTTGGAGGTGAAGCCGGTATGCGCACGCCTCCGCCCGCATGGAAATATATCACCCCCGAATTTAATTTGGGAAGTGAATTCTTTTCCTCTTAAAAACAAACTCAAATTGCTTATTGCGCCGTCCTCGGCGGCGTGAGCATATCCATGATCCGCATCCCATATTCCTCTTAAAAACAAACTCACCCACGAAGCTAATCGGGGTGAGTCATTTGTATGTGTAGTGACGACTATTTCGCAGTGATGAACACGATCAGCGCTTCGATCTCTGAGTCGCTTAGCCCCAATGTTGGCATCATGGTTTCAGGTTTGACCGCAGACGGATCCTTCAACCACAGCCGCAGGTATTCGGGGCTGGATGTATAGCTGGTCAGGTTCGGGCCAATGTCAACACCAAATTCACGCACGCCGTTGGTTTTGCTATGCGAGTGACAGATTAAACAACCCTTTGCGATGAATAGATCACGGCCTAATTCGACTTGCGATTCAGCAGATGTAGGAATCACTTCCTGCGCTTCCGACTCCGCCCTGGGTTGACCAGCCGCCGAGGCGAATCCAAATCCGCTGATGAGGAGCCCGATCAACACCAACGCCGTAGCCCAGCGGACTTTTCGCTGCAAAGCCAGCAATCCGCCTATTACACCAAGCAGACCAAGTCCTCCTGCAACTAATGGTAATGAAGTAGGTGTTGCATTCATCGGTTCATTTGCAAGCGGAGCTGCATCCACAACAGTCAGGGGCGGCATAGCCTGATTGACCGTGAATGCCTCAATCGACCAATCCCATTCCCCGGTCTCAGGTAGGGTAAGCTCAGCCACGTAATGACCAACATCGCCTTCTTCACGAGCTAAAACTTTCACAGATTCAAGCGAACCTGCAAGCCGAGCCGTGATCACCGGTGACAAGTCCGTCATCGGCGTAACACCATGCTGACGCACCACAAATCCGATTTCAAGCGGCTGGTTGGCACTCACTTGCCCGGGTAATTCGTCAAGGGTTATAACTGCCCATCCGCCCGCCAAGGCTGGAACTGCAAAAGCCAGGGCAAGCAGGAGGGTTAACCCTATTGCAAATATTCTTCGTTTCATTTCTACCTCCAAATGTTTTAATTGGTTCTATTCAGGACTTTTGCTTTACGGAGTCCAAAGTCTCCTGACTTTGGCAAACTCGGAACGCGAAGAGTCACACTCCAAGAAAAGTCCTTCTATTAAAACTACACCGCCCATTTCAGACTGGTTCCCACCGTAATAAACATGTCGCTGCGAGCGGGTTTATCGCGAAGCAGTCTCCTCGCTAAAAGAAGGAGATTGCTTCGGGCGAAGAACAGAAGCGCCCTCGCAACGACATATTGTTATGGCGTTTCCAAAGACTCCGCAACACGAACAGCCTCCTCCAAGATTAGATCGGTTTCGAGGCGGTAGGTGATTTCGTTGTCTTCCCAGATCAACACGTGACCGTCGATCAGGCGGGTAAAGTCGACTTCTCCATTCGAGAGCAGTAGCGGATAGGGACCGGTTGTCCACACGGCGCGTTGACCGTGGACTATTGTCTCCTCGATCACGGTAGGTTGATATTTATCAATTGTCCAACTGCCCGCTTCGATGATGTGCAGGCTCATTTCAATATGATCGGGCTGTTGTGGATCAAGCCAGATGAGGATCACCATCCAGCCACCTGCATCCTGGAGGAACACGCGGTCAGGTGCGCCAAGGTCTGATGGATAGGTTGGCAGGGGGATTGGGAAATCAACTATATTCTGCGCCTCTTCCAGAGTTGTTTCACCAGCCATCTCTTCCAAAAGCGGAATCAAAGAAGAGGGGGGCGATGCAGGTGTGGCGGTGAGTGGAAATTGATTTGTGGGATCAGGTGCTACCTCAGGCGCGGGGAGGATGCGGACGATACCGATGCGGATGAATTCCAACACTGCGGCGCGCACAGGTGGGACGAACATCAAACCTGTCAGCAGGACGACGATGATGATCAATACCCATGCAAGTTGTCGGTTGCGGCGCGGAGGAGTCAGCGGAGTGCGCAAACGACTCATAACCGCGTCTGCAATCGGCGGCGTGGGCGGATACTTGAATTCCTTGGCGAGAGCCTGTAAGCGAGTTTCAAAAGGCTCGGTCATATTTGATGTCCTTCGGATAAAACTGGAAATTCGGTCTTGATAACGGCCCGCAGGCGATTGACCGCGCGGTTCAAACGCGATTTGACCGTGCCCTCAGCCACATCCAATGCCTGGGCAGCCTCGGCAGTTGACAGGTCCAAAAAGAAGCGCAGATAAATCACTTGCTGATCGTCGTCGTTTAATCGTCGCACGGCTTTCCAAAGTTGATCGGCGTCCAGATCCTGAAGAGTATGTTCTTCCACATCATCATCTGATTCAGGAGGTTCGGCGCGGAAGGAGCGCGTGAGGGCGGCGAGGTAACGCGCGGCGGAGCGATGACGGTTGCGGGCAAGATTGGCGGCAATACTTAACAACCACGGACGCAAAGGCCGCGTTGTATCGAAGCGCTTCAGGTTGTGATAGGCGCGTAAAAAGGTTTCCTGAGTGATGTCATCGGCATCGTCGGGGTCACCCAGAAAGAGATAGGCGAAACGAAAGACAGGTTCCTGGTGAGCCAGCATGAGCGGCTCCCATGCGGACGCTTCACCTTGTGCTGCGCGCTGGATGAGGGTGGATTCGTCCAAATGATTCTCGCGAGAGGCTTTCTATAATATATACACCCTTGAAAGAATAATGGTTCCTGTATTTGCCCCTTGAAAGTGTCACCCTGAGCCGTTCTGTGGCGAAGGGTCTCTACTCTCGAAAGTACGAGACTCTCACCTGCACCGAACGCAGGTACGGTGTCGCTCGCGGAGAACGCTCCCTCACATCGTCCCGACACTTGCACCGATCGCAAGTGCGGTGTGTCCTTCGGGAGGGTGACACAGTATTAAACTTCATAAACGAAATTGACTACTTTTTCACTCTTCCCACCCGTGGACCGGTAAAACTCAACCGCATGTTCATCTTCTTCATGAGCCAATACAAAAAACTCTTTGATCCCGTTCTTAATACAATGTTCTTTCAAGCTCTGAATTAATCCTTTCCCGATCCCCATTCTTTGATACTCTGATCTAACCGCCATGTCATAGAGAAAGACCTCGGAATAGTCCGAATAAACCATGGGCAGTTCGTAGGCGGTCAACCCTCCCAACACTTCGTTTTCAGAAATAGCGACGATTGCAATAAAATCACTACGACCAAGCAATCTCAGCAAGTGTGCTTCGTGCCCGATCTTGGGCTCTTCTTCAAAGACGATATTGAACAGGTCGATCAGTGCATTGAATGTGGACAGGTCTTCTTTTGTGAGATGCTTAATTTCGAGTTTTTTGAGATTCATGTCGATTACCTAATTATTCCCCTTGAAAATGTACTAAAGATCACGTTGTGTTGGGCAGCACTACTTTGGAGTGAAAAAGACCAGCTGCTCGTCACGGCCAATCTGAAAGAACTGATACTATCGATTCAATAGGTTCTGCGCGAACAATTTCAGATTCAGGCTTCCACTTTACCTGAATTCCTGCTAGTCGATATGCAAACTTTGACTCAGGTGTACGCTCAATAGATAGAATCGGGCCACCACTCATCCCAACTATGTTGTCAATTTTGAAATCTATCAAATCGGGAAATCTGATAATCTGTCCATAAAATGCTTTGCGGTTGTCCCAAAATGGATCGTCACCTGCGTCTGCTGGTGGACGAACGGGCTGTAATGGAAGGCATGCCACATCTGTCTTGATCGACCTAAGAACCTTGTTTCCCTCAGCAGGTGTTTCTTTGAAATCATTCCAGATTCTTGGATAGCCGATGACATAGTAACCTTCTGGAGTGGCTTGTTTTAGATTTTTCCAGATTATCTCATTCATCACAGTTAACTGTTTGTTAGCCAATATATTATGTTTTTCCAATAAGGGTAATGCAATGGCACCAAAGTCTAGTCCCATCGATGTCCAGGATTTCATTCTTAATTGTGGCACGGTTACGGGAACCGATTCGGCTCCAGGAACATCGTAACCATCCAGCCACCGCATCACTGACAACAAAAAATCGGGAGAATTAAGCGCCGCAGTTATGTTGTCGATAACATGTCCTGCGGTAAGCCAGAGGAGCTCATCATTATGATCAAGCAAGAAACCTGTAAAGAGAAAGTATTGAAACTTTCCTTTCGTAGATCCACCAAACAAAAGACCAACAATGTGAGTCTTGAAATGCTTTACCAGTGCATCCACAGTCGATGCGCGTTGCCACCAATCTGGAGGCAAATTGCGGACTTGGTCTTCAATGCTTTCTGACATAGTGCCTTCAATTAATGTTTATCGAAGAATTTTCTGGTGCTCAGATGCTGCACAACGAGACTGTCGAAAAACCCCTAGTTCGAAAAATGTTCTTAAAAATCTCCCACAACAGACTAAAAAATTGCCAAAATGTTGCCAAAGTGTTGTGCGGAACACCAAAAACCAGACGCCTTTCAGCGTTTCTGTCCCACTTTTCAAAAATTATTTTTGAAAAGTGACTTTTTCGACAGTCTCAAC
>NZ_JBXMTI010000018.1:0-9200 GCF_057083605.1 Candidatus Villigracilis sp.
GTTAAGAAAGGTGAAAAGCTACAGGCTCAATATGCCGCCTCGTTACGAACAAATCAACTGGAGTTTTCACAAGGCAAAGCCAAAAAGACCAGAGCATAATATTATTTTACAGTATATGACCCATAAAATTGCTGCATTCTAGGAGAATCAACTCATGCGCCCCGCTCCCACAATTTGCCCGATCTGCCAATCTGAATTGGAAGTTGCCCGATTACACTGCCCATCCTGTGATACCACGATTGAAGGTCATTTTGCCATGGGACAGTTTTCAAACCTAACCCCCGATCAATTGGAGTTCGTGTTTACCTTTGTGCGCTGCGAAGGCAAGATCAACCGCATGGAACAGGAGCTCGGCCTTTCCTACCCTACCATTCGCAATCGCTTACATGAAGTTATCCGCGCTTTGGGATACGAACCCGGCAAGGATGAATCCCCTGAGATTGACGCTGAAAAAAGAAGCAGTGCCATTGCCGACCTTGAAGCCGGCAGGATCACTGCAGACCAAGCCATGCGCATCTTGCGCGGAGAAGAGGAGTAAACCATGTCTAAAACTATTTCTGCAGGGCGTGCACCAAAGATTATGATCGAATCAATTGGTGGAGATCTCAGCCTCGTTGGTTGGGAAGGGGATGACATCCTTCTCAAAGCCGATGATGATGAACTGCATTTCAGCCAGGATGGCGACCAGGTAAACATCTCCAGCGATGACGATCTCTCTTTGCGAGTGCCCAAGGCTGCTTCTATAACTATTAATCGTATTGGCGGCGACGCATCCATTCGCGGCGTGATGGGCGGTATTGAGTTAAAGGAGATCAGTGGCGACCTTTCGATCCGTGATGTGAATTCAGTTGCGATTGAGGCGATTCATGCGGACTTTAGCCTGCGAGGCGCAAAAGGGCATTTATCTATCAAAAATGCTCACAGCGACGTATCCATCCGCGATGTGGACGGGAATGTAAGCCTCGATTCAGTCGCCGATGATCTTGCCCTGCGCGATGTGCGTGGAAATGTCAGCGCGAATGTAGCTGAGGATGTGGTGATGTATGTCAACCCGCAGGCTGGCAACGTGTATTCAGTTACGGCTGGCGATGACATTTTGCTGGTAATGCCTCCAAAGGCCAATGCAACCCTGACCCTCAATGCCGATGATATTGATGTGGAATGGAAGGGTATTGAAGATGATGAAGACGCCACCAGCCGCGTGGTTACACTTGGTGACGGCTCTGCAACAATAACACTTAATGCAGGCGGAGACATCCGCGTGAGCAACCAATCGGATGCTGGCGAATCGGCTGAAGACTTCGGCAACTTTGCAGGGCTTGGCATGGATTGGTCTGGCTTTGGCGAGCGGATCTCCCGCCGAGTAGAACAGGCAACCCAACGCGCACAACGCAAAGTAGATGAAGCCGCGCGCCGTATTGAGCAAAAGACACGCGAAGCCGAACGCCGCTCCCGCCGTGGTAAAGCTTTGGAAATTGGCCGCTGGAATTGGGATTTTGCTCCAAAGGGCGTGCCGATGCCGTTCAAACCCACAGTCTCTGAGGAAGAGCGGCTCACGATCTTGAAGATGTTGCAGGATAAAAAGATCACTGCCGAAGAAGCCGAACAACTATTGGCAGCATTGGAAGGAGGCTCTTAATGTCATCTGAAGAGCGCAAGAAAATTTTACAGATGGTCGCGGATGGAAAGATCAGTGCGGAAGAAGCTGCAACATTGATGCGCGCATTAGACGACTCTGTTGAGGATGAAGTCGAAGTTATCGAAGCAGTATCAGGCATGGGCGGGGAGAGAAGCGATGCTCCAGAGTTTGACCAGGTCCGCAGGCGCGCCAATCGTTTCGCCAGCGTATTCCTCTGGATCGGAGTCATCTTCACGGTTTTCAGCGCATGGGCCATGTTTGGCATCCAACAAAACGCGGGTATCAATTTCTGGTTTTATTGTATGAGCATGCCGCTCTTCCTGGGGATCTTGTTCACTGTGATGGGCGCTGGGAGCAGGACTTCACGCTGGTTATATTTGAATGTGGATCGCACTCGCTCGAGGGATACAGATGGGCCGCGCAATATTACGATTGCGCTTCCTCTCCCGCTCGGGCTTGCCAGTTGGTTCCTGACAAATTTCGGCAGCTACATCAGCGGACTTAAGAATACCAATGTTGATGAAGTGGTGCAGGCGATTGCCATGGCAAAAAATATCACCGAGCCGCTGATCGTGCATGTGGATGATGATGACGATGGTGAAAAAGTACAAGTGTTTATAGGATAGAAAATGGAAACTATTAAGAAGAAACCTTTACTAAGTGGGCTGCTGATTCTTTTTCTGGCGGCCATGGTCTTTGCCAATATCGGCGGAAATATGTATGGCTCCATGCTGCCGCTTTACCTTAAAGACCTTGAGGCCTCGATTACGCAGATCGGATTGTTCTTTACTCTTTCACAGATCGTGCCACTACTTTTGCAGATTTTAGGTGGATGGGTCTCGGATACCCTGGGGCGTTTGCGAGCGATTGCGATTGGTAGCGTCTTCGGTGTCATCGGTTTTATTCCACTGATTCTGGCTGATACATGGGAGTGGCTGTTATTGGCGGTGGCCTTTGGCGCTGTAGCGCGTTCGCTGGTGGGACCCAGCTTCGACGCCTTCATTGCAGAACATTCCAGCGAAGAGAATCGCGGAAAGGTATTTGGCATTTCGCAGGCTATCTTTATGATCGTCACCGTGATCGGGCCTCCACTAGGCGGATGGATGGCTGGAGCATACGGTTTTAAGTTGATGCTGTTGGCGGCGGGTATTTTTTACTTTATCGCGATGATCATGCGTTTAAGCATGGCGCGCGAAGCGGCAAAGACGGCCACTGCCAAAACGGATAAACTTACTTTCGCTGGCTTGAAAATAAATTTACGCGCGATGTTCGCCTTGATCTTTTCAGGCGGCCTCATTACCTGGATGCTGGTGACCGATGGGATGCGCGATATTTCCTTCCAGTTTTCAGAAAATCTTTTCCCCGTTTACATGCAGGATATAGGCGGACTTTCGCTCCAGCAGATCGGCTGGGTCATGTCGTTCTTTGGCATGGCAATGATGGCAACCACCATCCCCGGCGGCTGGCTATCTGACAAGACTGGCGAACGCGTGGGCATTGCGCTTGGAATGGCTTTAATGTCCAGCGCGTTATTTGTTCTGGTCAATATTCCATCAGGCAATCAGTGGATGTATTATCTGGGCTGGGGTTTGGCGGGCATGGGCGCGGGTGTTTCTGCTCCTGCCTACCAATCGTTGATCAGCAAGGCTGTGCCTCAGAAAAATCGCGGTATGGCATTTGGATTGTTCAGCACCAGTTTGGGAATCTTCTCACTGCCTTCGCCATGGATCGGCGCGCAGATGTGGGACCGCGTCAGCCCGACCTTCCCATTTACAGTGACCGCAGTCGTTTTAATGTTGTCCGTGATACCGATTTGGATAAAGTTCAAACTTCCCAAAGTGGAAGAACCAGCGACAGAAGAAACAACGGATGAGAGTTTGCCTGTTGTTGCAAGCTAGAGTAAATAATACTGTTCGTTCTGGTTTACCTGGAACGCAGCAGATAGTCAGATAGGAGATATGAACATGGCAAACAGCGAAGAAAGAATGAAAATCCTGAAGTTGATCGAAGAAGGCAAGATTAGTGCGGATGAAGGTTCAAAGCTGCTGGCGGCATTAAGCGATACACGCCGTGGCATTCCCACGCCGCCTCGCCCACCTGGGGCCGGAGGAGGCGCACGCTGGCTTCGAGTCCGTGTGACGGATACCCGCACAGGACGCTCGAAAGCCTCTGTCCAAATTCCGCTGGCATTGGTGGATGCAGGTATGAAGATCGGTGCTCATTTTGCCCCCGAAGTACAGGGCGTGGACATGACCAACGTGATGGAAGCCCTGCGCATGGGCGTGACAGGCAAGATTATTGATGTAGTTGACGAGGAAGACGGCGAACACGTTGAGATATTCGTTGAATAGTTTGAAAGGTGAGTGTGAAATGTTGTTTTACTTCTATAAATTGTTGCAATAACCCCTTCCCTTTATAAATTGCCTATGCCTGGTTAATTACCACAGGCTTGCATTAAATGCTTTTTATAGTTATTACTGCCCTTTCGTATCCCATCGTGATTCCCTGAGCGAAGCGAAGGGTCTCTACTGCTGAAATCTGAGATTCTTCGCTTCGCTCAGAATGACACTGCATAAGGCAAGTTATTTAAAAATATAGGAAAATAACTCATGGAAGAGACTACTCCCAAACGCCCCAGTGGCATGTTCGGTTTCACCATTGTCTGGATTGGCCAGATCATTTCTGTGCTTGCCAGTGCAATGAGTCAGTTTGGCCTCACCATATTCATGTTCAAGGAGACGGGAAGCGCCACTGCATTGGGCCTGATGCAGGTCTTCTTCATTACCCCGTTTCTGATCATTTCCCCCATAGCTGGTGTCATGGTGGATCGCCACAACCGCAAAATGATGATGATGGTCAGTGATCTTGTTGCCGGCCTTGCTACCATTTTGATCCTCATCTTTCAGTCGTTGGGCATTCTTGAATTCTGGCATCTGTATTTCGCGTCCGTGATCTATGGCCTTGGCATGGCATTTCAATGGCCTGCCTATTCCGCGGCCATCACCACCATGGTTCCAAAGGAACAATACGGGCGTGCCAATGGCATGATGTCACTGGTTGAAGCGGGGCCGAACGTAATCGCGCCCTTGCTCGCAGGTGCATTACTTCCCATTATCGGTCTCACTGGTATCTTGATCTTTGATGTGGCTACGTTTATCCTCGCAATAGGCGCATTGATGATCGTTCATGTCCCTCAGCCCCCTCGCACTCAAGAAGGTGAAAAGGGAAGTGGTGGCATCCTGAAAGAAGCTGCCTACGGATTCAAATATATCTTTGCCCGCCCAAGTTTGCTTGGCCTGCAGATGGTCTTCTTTGTTGGCAACCTCTTTGCTGGTATCGGCTTCACACTGCTGGCCCCGATGGTACTCTCTCGCACCGGCAGTGATAGCCTCATGCTAGGCTCAGTGCAAACGGCTGGTGCAGTGGGCGGGGTGATTGGCGGCGTTCTAATGAGTGCCTGGGGTGGTTTCAAACGCCGCGTAAATGGCGTCCTGCTCGGGTGGATGGTCACTGGGTTCGGCATGGCAATTGTCGGCCTGATCGGAGGCTTACCGATCTGGGTCACAGGGGTAATTATTGCCGCTATCGTCGGGCCGCTAGTCAATGGTTCCAATCAGGCCATTTGGCAATCCAAAGTTGCACCGGACCTTCAAGGGCGTGTTTTCTCGGCCCGTCGTTTGATCGCCTGGCTTACCAACCCCATTTCACCGATCATTGCAGGCACCATGGCAGATTTTGTGCTTGAGCCGCAAATGCGCGTGACAAGCACCCTCTCTGAAACATTTGGCTGGATGGTTGGCATCGGCCCCGGCGCAGGTATGGGTTTGATCATTTTCTTCTGCGGCCTATTCAGTGTATTTGTTGGCCTGGCCGGATATTTCATCCCTGCCATTCACAACGCAGAATCCATTCTTCCCGATCATGACGAACTTCCAAAAGCGGATGCAGTCCCTGCTTGATAAAACGATTTGAATTAAACATGACTCATCCCGAAATTATTTTCGAGGGTGAGTTTCTTTTTAAGATCGAATAGGACGCAGATTTACGCGGAAAACGCGGATTCATTTTTCGAATCCGTGCTCATCAGCGCTCGTCCGCGTCCCATATTAATTTTGGGATTAATTTAAGATTGATTTACCGCTTCTTTCTTAAACTGACACCTGCGTGGAGTACCTGAACATTTCCAACCCGAAATAGGGTGCGCTCCGCGTGAACACGAGTCCGCTTTTCTCCAGCACATGTTGTGACGCGACATTCTCAGGGTGGGTCAACCCAATGATCTCTTTCAAGCCTTTTTTGTTTAATCCAAACTGAACTGCCGCACTTGCCGATTCTGTAGCATATCCCTTTCCCCAAAAGGCCCTGCTCAAAAGATAACCGACTTCGGTTTCATTTGTATCAGGTAAAAACTCCAACCCATTCCAGCCGATGATCTGCCCCGTTTCACGGATCACCACCGCCCAGTGACCGTATCCATAAACACGCCAGTGATTAACCTGATATTGAATGTAGCTCTCAGTTTTTTCATCTGACCATGCTTCCTGATTCGGAAAATAGCGAAATATATCAGGCTCCTGCACGATAGGCTTAAGCGCCGCCAGATCGGCCATCGAAAATGGACGCAAGACCAGCCTCTGAGTTGTGATCATTGGAATTTTGGGTGAGGTTTCCATATTAAACTTAACTCATTGTGTAAGATATACTTCATCTAGAAAGCGTGTCGCCCTGAGCGGTAGCGAAGGGTCTCTACGATAATCTCAGAGATTCTTCGCTGTCGCTCAGAATGACACTGCGTATCGTAAAATACTTGCTTTGAATTTCTATATTGTATATTACCAGCAATGGAATTGGAGAACTCAATGAAAATAGCGGTCTTTGGCTCAGGTGGTGTTGGCGGATACTTCGGTGGCAGGCTCGCACAAGCTGGGCAGGATGTAACCTTCATTGCCCGAGGTGCCCACCTTGCCGCGATCAAAGAATCAGGCCTGCGTGTTGATTCAATAAGTGGTGATTTTGTAATTAACCCCGCCCAAGCAGCAGACTCGCCGCAATCGATTGGTCATGTGGATTTGGTCATCCTCGCCACTAAAGCCTGGCAGTTGGATTCTGCCATCCAGCAGATGAAGCCGTTGGTAGGCAATGGGACGATGATTCTGCCCCTGTTGAATGGTATGGAACACATGGATGCCTTGCTTAACGCATTCGGGCATGAGCATGTCTTAGGCGGGTTGTGCCGCATCAGTGCTTTTATTGCCGCGCCAGGGCATATCCGCCATATTGGTATTCAGCCCTCCATCTCATTTGGTGAATTGGACAATTCAAAAAGTCCGCGCGTTGAATCTTTGCAAAAAATGTTTTCCGCACTTAACGGCATCACAGTGGATGTACCTGCGGATATCAATGCTGCCATGTGGGAAAAGTTCATCTTCATTTCTGGCACAAGTGGAGTGGGTGCATTTACCCGCCAGCCCATTGGAGGATATCGTGACAATCCAGAAAAGCGTGCAATGCTTTTAAATGCCATGAATGAAACTGCCGCGGTGGCCCGTGCCCGCGGTGTTCCGCTTTCAGAAAGCCTGGTCTCCGACATAATGAAACGCATCGACGCCATTCAGCCCGATGTGATCCCATCCATGCAAAAAGATATGATGGAAGGGCACCCCTCCGAGTTGAACGAACAAACAGGTGCAGTCATCCGCATGGGACGCGCAGTGGGTGTACCAACTCCCACGCATGAAAAGATTTACGTTGAACTACTTCCGCTTGAACAAAAAGCGCGAGGAAAATAATCACAAAGAAACTTTTTTCATACCGCTTCTCACTTCTCACTTTTTACTCTTTACTCAACAACACCTACCCAAACTTCCAGTTCAAAACAATCCCTTTCGGCGATACACTCCAGGCGCACCTTCGCTATACTCGCCTCAAGGAGATAACCAATGAGCAAAAATATATTTACCGAACTTTCAGATGCAATGGCCGACTCCGTTGAACAGGCGGGCAAATCCACAGTATTGGTGGATGCGCGCCGCCACTTCCCAGCCAGCGGAATCGCTTCTGCAAAAGATATGATTTTGACCGCCGACCATGTGGTGGAACGCGAAGAAGACATCAAGGTACTTCTCGCTGATGGGACAGAACTCACCGCCCGCCTCGCTGGTCGGGACCCGGGAACTGATTTGGCAGTCTTGAAATTAGACTCCGCCTCAGCCACTCCCGCCGTAGTTGCAAAGACGCCTGCGCGCGTGGGACAGTTTGTTTTGGCAATTGGCCGCCCCTCCAAAGATGGAGTCGAATCCAGCTTTGGCACGGTTAACTCCATTGGCGGGCCCGTCCGTACCGGAAGAGGCGGAATGCTGGAACGCTACATCAAAACAGACGTGGTTTCATACCCGGGCTTTTCGGGTGGGCCGCTTATTAATGGAGATGGTCAGGTTTTTGGTATCAACACCTCTGGCTTCCGCAGTGGTGGGGCGATCACTATCCCTGCTGACCTTGCGTGGAAGACTGCTGAGACCCTCGCCAAATTTGGCAAGATCAAACGCGGCTATCTCGGCATCCGCAGCCAGACGGTTAATATCCCTGCTGAGGGCCAAAAGCAATTGAACCGCAAACAGGAGACGGGTCTCTTGATCGTCGGCCTGGAGTCAGACAGCCCTGCCGGCAAAGGCGGATTGCTGGTAGGCGACATCCTGGTTGGTGTTGCAGGCGAAGCCATTGAGCACCACGATGAGTTGTTCACACGCTTGAGCGGGGACGTGGTTGGCAAGCCTACGCCATTGGATGTTTTGCGCGGCGGCAAATTGCAGGTTGTGGATGTGGTCGTTGGAGAAAGATAATTGATCCGCGTCACAATTGTTTCGCCGAATCATGCCTTGCGGGTTGGCCTGCGTGAAATGCTGGCAGATCATCCTGAAATCAGCGTGATCGGCGAATCGGTTAATCTTGAAAATATCAATGAAGCAGAGACCGAGGTGGTATTACTCGCCTCGGTCTCTGCTGTTCCTTTGTTGAATGGGAAAAAGGATTACGCAATTCTGCTTCTAACGGACGATGTTGATTCGGTTCGATCCCTGTCAAGTTCAAAGGAACGGACGTGGGGCGTTCTTTCTGTTGATGTGACAGAGGATGAATTAGTGGCAGCAGTCCACGCGGTAGGGGAAGGGCTGTGGGTTGGCGCACCAGGCTTGGTCGAGGGTCTGATGCGCTTTCAAAGAGCAGGCGAAGCCTCAGGTGAAGAGTCGCTGATCGAGCCGTTAACGGCCCGGGAGAAGGAAGTCCTGCAATTGATGGCGTTGGGGCTGGCGAATAAACAGATCGCGCTTTCGCTTGGCATCAGCGAACACACCGTGAAATTTCATCTTTCGTCTTTATATGCAAAGCTGGGGATTTCGAGCCGCACCGAGGCGGTGCGGCGAGGCATTGAGCTTGGCTTGATTTCGTTATAAAAAAAATTCCGCTGATTTTGTCAGCGGAATTTTTTTATTTCTTTTTTTTTGCGAAACAAAAGGGGGGTGATGACGATTACCACGATGACAATGCCCATCACCAGGATGCCATC
>NZ_JBXMTI010000019.1:0-16678 GCF_057083605.1 Candidatus Villigracilis sp.
TTGCCCTTTGGCAGAATCTTTTTCAAGATGCTGCTAGGTTATTATTGTTGTTAGGAGAAGCAGAGAATCAAACTTACTCGAATAATGCTAGTGGGGTATTTGCCGAATTATTCCAACTTAGTGAACATAAAGAACTATCTAAATCTGAAGCCACACCAAGCCAACGTATTCAAGTATTACAAGAAGCATTAACCTCCACTTCGCCAGAAGCTAGAAAGCTAGGATTAGATGCTTGCAAAAAAGCCCTGTCCTGGACGGGCGGAGGATTCATAAGAGACAGCCATCGGATAGTTGGTAAACGTCCAAATTTATGGCATCCCAAAACATATGGTGAACTGTTTGATGCTTATCGTGATATATGGAAATTGCTTTTTTCGAGTTTAGACACTTTTGATGGAAGTGAACGTGAGGTCGCGTTTAAGGGCGTGATGGATGGTGCAGGCAATTTAGCTCGCATTCATTTGCTGAACGAAATGGTGTTAGAAGACTTAGAGACACTTTCGGAAAAGGATTTGATAGACACAGAAAGAGAATCGCTGACTGCTACTGTTCTCCATTTTACGCACTATTTTAATAAAGAGATTCCTCCTGATGTTCTTGATCGATGGGAAAAGCTTCAGAAAAAAATAACTGGAAGTAACTATCATGATATGTTAGTTCGGTACGTTGCAATGGATTTGATCATTGATAGATTTGACGAATCTGAGAATAAAGTAGATAAAATCGAGAGCAATATCCAAGAATTAGCAGATTACGGTTTGTCAAACCTGATTGAATTAATGGCAGAACTTCCATGGTTAATGTCTAATGACTTCTATAGGGGACGAGGCTTTGCCACAGCTTTAGGTAAGAAAGATAAAAAGAAGGAACTGTTAAGTTCAATAATTCAGCTAGCTAAGGAATTGAGGAGCAAAAAAACTCCGGCGGTTTTCCTAGGAAGCTACTTGCAAGATAGTTTTGCCCAAGATAAAGCTGGTTGGATGAAATTGGTGCAATCTTTTTCTGAGGATGATGACCTTGTTTATGTTGTGCCAATGGTGATATGGCATACACGCGAACTTACGAATGATTTGGCCATTCTGCTTATTGACTTGGCAAAAGCAGGGAAAATAAGCCTTCTGGAGTTTAGGCTATTTGAATATGTGGATTTTTTCAAAGAAGTATCTCAGGATGTCATTGACGAATGGTTTGATCTCTTGCTTTCGCAAAATGATGTTGCATTCTCCCTTATTGCCCTTTCCACACACCATCATCTTTATGTATACGAAAAACGAAACAGGAAACTGCCTGAAAAGTTGACTCTTCGCCTGTTGACACACTCAACTTTTTCTACGCCCTCGAATAAGATCATGTACGATCAAATGGGTGAATACCACTGGACAGAAATAGCAGATAAATTTATTGAACAATTTCCTAACCGCGCCTTGGAAATTAGCTTCGAGATATTAGAGCATTTTGCCGATGACAATGCATTGTTTGGGCGTATTTTTTCTACAATACATAATACTGTAGGAAAGGTAGCCCGGTTATATCCTGAACATGTATGGAAGCAAATTGTGAGATATCTTGATCCCCCTTATGATAGTCGGGCATTTGGAATAACAAATTGGTTACATGGTCAATCTGAAATCCTCGGAAATGAGAAAATGACTGGTCCTTTAGATATTTTTCCCCAAAACGTAGTTTGGGATTGGGTAAACGAAAATATCGAGCAAAGGGCTTGGTATTTGGCCACATTCGTTCCGAAAGCTTTACATCGGGAAACGGATAAGGTCTGTTGGGCTCGCGAGTTACTTGTACGATATGGAGATTTAGAAGATGTAAGAAACAATTTGCATGCAAATTTTGGAAGCGGAAGTTGGTCAGGGTTGGCTAGCCAATACTTTACACAAAAGCAGAAGGTAGCCACAGATTTCAGAAAAAATGAGAGTAACCCTCAGGTCATAAAATGGCTCGATGAATGTATTGATAGGCTTGAGCAAGATATTCAAAGAGAAAGAATAAGAGAAGAGCGCGACTATTATTAATAAATGTTACTAAGCGAGGAATGGCGGAGCGGCCCCCTCCGCCCTTGCGGGCACCTCCCCCAAATGGGACAGGGAAACTTTTTATGTTAACCATGTATAACATGTCCCATTTGGGGGAGGCGGGTGGGGGCAGGGATTTGCAATAGACTCAATTGAGTGATGATAAATTCAGGGAAAGAACATCATGCCAGCTAAACGATCCAATCCAGGAACTATGCGTCAGGCAGTGAAGCTGAGAAAAGAGCCCACACTTGCTGAAAGAAAACTGTGGGCATATTTACGCGGGGATAAATTGAACGGGGTGAATTTCAGGCGCCAACATGCTATTGGGAACTTTATCGTTGACTTTGTCTCAGTCAAAGGGAAACTGATTATTGAGCTAGACGGGAGTCAGCATCTGGAGCAAGCTGAATACGATGTTGAGCGAAGCAAGTATTTGGAATCCCTAGGATATAAAGTGATCCGATTTTGGAATAATCAGGTATTGAATGATATTAATGGAGTCATTCAGGCGATTGAATTCTCCTTGAAGGGTAATTAAGTCCGCGGCAGGAATTGCGGGAGCGACCCCCCTCTGCCTTCGGCACCTCCCCCAAATGGGACATGTTACAACTGGCTGATATAAAAAGTTTCCCTGTCCCATTTGGGGGAGGCTGGGTGGGGGCAGGAGTTGACGAACGAGAAGCGGGATTAATACCGACTATAATGCGGGCATAAGACAATCCACAATTTCTCATCAACTTAGAATTCAGAGGAGAATACAATGAGGAAGTATCTTCGTTTATTATTTGCCATAGCGCTCTTGATTGTACTTACCGGATGCAGGCTTGGAAGAGGCGATAATCAGAAACCTGTCGCCGAGGCAACTGGGACGCCCATCTCACCCACCACACCCGCGGTCACTTCAACGACTGCCGTGTCCATTGTGACTTCAACTCCTGGTCCAGAGGGTATGTATGTCACTCCTATCACGTATGAAGTCAAAGTGTTCGATAACTACGAGGTCCACGATGCGAAGCGCGACCGTACCTTCCCGATCCTCATCCGCTATCCGCTCGGCGCGCAGGGGCCTCTGCCGCTCATCATCTGGTCTCATGGCGGAGGGTATAACAATAATGGACATCATGCTAACAACGAATGGGGATATGCGCTGGCAAGCGCCGGTTATGTGGTGATTCATATCGGGCATGTGGAGGATGAACTTGACTCCCATTGTGCCCTGCTGCAAATCCCTGCCGATGAATGTGAGTCATCGGATTTTACCAAGCAGGTTGAAGATGGCGGTACGTTGCAGTCCACCTGGTACAACAAATCGCTTGATGGAAGCGCCGTGCTGGACGATTTGGATAACATCGAGCGCGCTTCCAATCTGACCTTTGACCGGGATCGCATCGGCGCCGCTGGTCACTCCGGGGGAACTGTGATGGTGATGAGCCTGGCCGGCGCAATTCGAAATGTATCACTCAGCCTTCAAAACATCGGGTGGCCCGACCCTCGCATCAAGGCCTTTAACGCCAATTCACCGCAGGGTATTGGTGCCCTTGGGTACACCGAGACCTCATGGTCGGATATCACGCGTCCCATGCTGGTTACCACTGGTCAATCAGACAGCACACCAAACGAACAGCCGCGCGATCGGCTGGATGCATTCCAGCGCATGCCCGGTCCCGATCAGTATTTGCTCTACGTGGATTCTCCCGAGGCCAACCACGTCACCTTTGCCCTGGGGTCCGATGGCGCATTGGATTTGGAACCCTATGTCGCGGCGACCCAGATCGCATTTTTTGACGCGTACCTGCGCGGCTATCCAGAAGCGCTGGCATGGCTCAATTCTGATGGCATAAGTGTGTGGAGCAATGGGGTCGCAACGATAACCGCAAAATAACCGCCAACGCCAACGGCGGGCGGGTGAGGGTGCGACCCACCCACCACTTCATCGCGACCCCGGTCAGTTCCTCGCGAACATGCCGCGTCAGGTTTTTGGCGACGAAGGGCTGGACAATGCACCGATCCACACCCCGATCAATGTCAACGCGCCGCCAAGCATAAAAGCAGAGTTTACGGTTTCATCCGCCAGCCATCCCGCAACGATCACGGTCACAAATGGCATAAGCACAAATTGAAATGAAGTTGCGGAAGCCGTCCAGCGCCTGACAACGAAAAGAAACAGATAAAACATGATCACTGAACCGAACAGTATCAGGTAGACAATGGATATCCACGTAGCCCTCTGGGTCGGCAGAGTCCATGATTCGCCCGCGATGAGGGACAGAATAACCAGAGTCAGCGCGCCTACTGTCACCGCCAATGCATTGGTAACAAATGGATCGCTCTTCGGGATCATTTTTATAACCACAGTCGATTCGGCGATGCACGCGACGCCCGCAATGATCGCGAGCACCGAAAGCACCGGAAGCGCTCCGCCTGGCTGTTCGAAGAACGCATAGGCTATGCCTGCCAGAGCAAGGAAGCCGCCGATTAATCCGCGCCAGCGAAACGACTCAATACCGTGAAAGAATGCGAAAAAGAAGGTCATCAAAGGCACGAGCGCAATAAAGACCGATGTCAGCCCGGCAGGAATGCTTTGCAGCCCCCAATATAAAAATGCATAACTTGCACCAATGCTCAGAAGGCCATAAAGAAGGATTCCAAGCAGTGTGCGCCTATCGGGAAAAGGACTCCTTCGCAAAAGAACGATCCCCCAGAATATGAGCGCCGCCGCCGCAAAGCGGATGGTTGCTCCCCAAAAAGGCGGCAATTCTGCCACTGTAAATCGGACCGCGACAAAGTTCGAGCCCGCAAATAATACGATGAATAGGTAAGCCAACAGGGTTAATTTGTCGGGGCTGGAAACAATTGTCACATCTTGTTTGGAAGTCACGCCGTTCATTTCATTTCCTTTCTACCAGTAAAAGACAAAACATTTACAGCGTATCGCATAATTTGCTAAATCAAGGTTGTAATATCTTAGCCGCAATTTGTGCCAAAAAGTTTAGTTATGAGGCAAGCGATAATGGCAATAACACGTTATCTTCCATTTCGGTTTGGGTATTCGCTGATCAGGGATAGTGGGGAAATAAGGAAAGCCTGACACCTCACATTCTCAGTGTAAACTTGGGGCATGGCAACCAATTTCAAGAACCAAAAATTCAAAGTCCCTTTGCATGGCTGGCTCGGACTGAGTCTCATCATCGTTTTCTGGATCCTCAATTGGACGTTGACAGGCCCGCGCACGCATTGGGGTTTCTTCCCGCTGTGGTTTGGGCATTGCCTTGGCATGGATGGATTGGTCTTCTGGCGCACGGGCACTTCTCTGCTCATGCGGAGTCCGCGAAAATACATCGGCTTGTTCCTCGTCTCCGCGCCCGTGTGGTGGATCTTCGAACTGCTCAACCTCCGCACCCAAAACTGGACCTACAGCGGTGCCGAGATATTCACACCACTACAATATTTCTTTTGGACAACCTTGAGCTTCACAACTGTGATCCCCGCCGTATTTGGGAGTGCAGAATTCTTCGCGAGCTTTGATTTTGTTAAACGACTTACCCGCGGTCCCGTAATTGGTACGGATAAAAGGACAACCGTTTCCTTCTTCGCCCTCGGCTGGATCATGCTCGCCTTGATGTTGATCTACCCGAAAATCTTCTTTCCGTTCATCTGGCTATCCCTCTACTTTATTCTTGAACCCATCAATATCTGGCTCGGAAATCGCTCGCTCGCCCAGTGGACGGCGAAAGGCGATTGGCGTCCGGTCATTTCACTCTGGCTGGGTGTATTGCTGACCGCCTTCTTTTGGGAGATGTGGAATTATTATTCGTATCCGAAATGGATCTATCACGTCCCCTGGGGTAACTGGCTGCACATCTTTGAAATGCCGTTGCTCGGTTATGGCGGCTATCTGCCCTTCGCGCTGGAACTGTACGCGCTATATCATCTGGTTAGCGGGTGGTTTGGAGATAAGATCGGCGAGTATGTCAGAGTTATACCTGAATAACATCGACTTTCTCAAACATAAAGGAGACGATTCTTGGCGGCTTATCCTGGTCTTCTTCATGCCAATATTCGTTTATCTTTACCAATTTCAAGCCATTGGACATGGCCGCATTGATAAACTCCGAAATGTGATGGACAAATGCCTCCACCTCTATTGTTTCATCATTCCTTTCGAACCTTGCCTTTACCCCTTTGTATTGTTTGAAGGGATGTAGTTCGTTGATGAAAAATTTGCCTTTTGGCAATAATGTCCGCGTGGCTTCTGAAAAGATATGGGACAAGTCTGCGATGTGCTCCAACACAAGATTACAGGTAATGAGGTCGTAAGCATTATCTTCACAAGGCCAGCGTTTCGTTAAGTCTGCCATGTCAAAGCGGATATTCTCCCCCTTGACTTTTTCTTTGGCCTTCTCGATCATGCCCTGCGAAAAATCGAGGGCATGAACCTGCCTCCCAATTTGGACGAGGAAGGCGGTGTTCTTGCCTGTCCCACACCCAAGCTCAAGGATGGATTCGAAATGCTGACCCGCGAAAGTCTCGCGAGTCACTTTTTGATCAAGGTCACGGGTCAGGTTTTCGTTTGAGTCGTAGATCCCTGACCACTCGTTATATGCGTTTTGAATGCTCATCGCTTTATTCTATATCATTTAATACTTATTGAATCTCCCCCTCGCAAGTAGTAAAAACATCGGTTCCAGGACCGCCCAGGCACACGTCATTCCCATCACCGCCAGTGATGGTGTCATCTCCGCCGCCGCCGAGGATGCAATCATCTCCGCCAAGGCCGTCAATCGTGTCTACGCCAGAGCTGGCGAGGATGAGGTCATTGCCTGTGGTACCGGTCAATGTGCCTGAGCCAGTAGCGAGGTTGGTCAGGGATAAGCCTGAGCAAGCTGAAGGCTTGAAGCTATTAATGTTGACGGACGATACAACATGATCAAGCCGCGTAACTGGAATGGTATTGGTGGCGGCAACAGCCGTCACCGAGGTAAATAATATTAGCGCAACCAGCCCAAAGGTCAGCAGTTGAAGCGGACGGGGTATAGTCATAATTTGATCTTCCTTAATATCTCCGTCTCAGGCTGAGTCAATGTAAATCCAATTTCACCGGTATGGATGGCATATTCCATTACTTCTTCACGGACTGGTTTCAGATTGGCAGCCTTATTCTTGCTGGCATAAGCAACAGGAGCTGGCATTTCATTTACAGGTGGAGGAGGATTACTCGTTTTCTTTTCTTCATCAACGACCTTGGAGCTAATTGGCTCGGCATGAATGGGCGCAGGTTCAACAACACGTTCTTCAAATGCACTTGTTATGTGCTTAATTTCTACGTCGTCAACTTGTGTATGATCCGCAACACCCTTCCTGCCAGTGGTGATCACATAGCGATAAGTCGTGCCGCTGCTCTGGACAAGATAATAATGTAAAAAATTCTGTGTCATGTGCAGGATCATCGTGCCATGCCGCTCGGCAAGCCTGGCGAGATCATCAATCGTCGCCACATCGATCACCGATAAAGACGGCGCGATATTTTGCTCATAAACATCCACCAGCATGGAGCCATACTTGAAGCGGATGAGCGCCTCCTGACTCTGGTTGGCGGTGCGATACACATTGCTGCCAGCAAAGATAATACCAAATAGCGCAAACCCAAGCCCAAGCAGGGAGATGAAGCGCACTGCCCAAACGGGCGGCTTCAAGCCCAATAAGGAAATGGTGTTTACCCGTGTTTCAGAACCGCTTGCAATACTTTGTTTCGAAGACCGCAAAGGATCCTGCTGTGATTCGTCCGCAGCGAGATAGAAATGCACCTTGTCGTATTTGAATACTAGCTTTGGGTCAAAGGTATCGTTGATCTGTTGCCCCGCAACCGTTGCAGTAAGTGCAATATTTGTAACGATCTCCAAAGTGTAAGAACTGGAATGCAAACCAGCTTCCTGCTCCACCAGGTTTACCAGAGACTCCACCTGGCACAGGTCAAGAGTGGTCATCGTGAAATATGAATTGCCATTAAACGAAGCGCCCGAATTCAAAGGGATCGTGCGAAACCATCCGCTTTGCTCATCCATAATACGAGCCACCATACTTTGATTGCCTGTCATTCCCTGCACAGCATTTCCGATCATATTATAGGTAAAACCGATGTTAAGAAAGCAAGTCAATTTTGGGAAGACAGGCTCCCCCGAATGCAGCACATCGGAATCATAAACACCGGGCGTGCCCGTGGCCGAGTAGAAAAAATAACCCTCTTGTTGATATGGAATATTTTCGGCGGGGCGATTCAACGGACGTGTAAAAGCGAGAATACCCAAAGCAAGGAAAGCCAGGCTGAGAAACCCAGCCGCATACAACAAGCCTTCAGACCTTGCTCTAAAGTTCGTCAACGGCTTATTGTTTTCCTTTTTACGTTTGGATGGTTTTGCGATCACGCCAGACATCAAGACACCTCCGAGCAAAGCAACTGTAAGCGAAATATGCAGCGGCTCACGTACCCATTCAATGGCCTTGCCAAGTTTCGGGATATGCACCCATAATTTTCCAATGATCTCATCCTGCGTTGGTTGATAAGAATCAAGCCAGGAATTATTATCACCTTTAAGGATGAAGCGATCCAACTCAGTGCCAATAATGCGATGGAAGACAAAAGCACCCATTTCTGCATTTTGATAGGTGACCGCATCCCCCGCCCTGTAAGTTGATTCCGTTCGAACGAGTATTAGATCACCGAGATGAAAGTTCGGCTCCATGCTGTTGCCGTTGACGATGACATACGTGACTGAGCCGCCCAAATTAGTTGGCGCAAATGCAATTACAAAGATGAATACAATGAAAAGGAATAATAGCGTAACAAGAGTGGTCGAGCGTTTACTAATGGGTTTCATTATCTATAAAATTACAGGCCTGCTCGCGGCGTTCTCCCGCCAATCTTCGAGACGGGTTCTTCCATCGGAGCAGGCCTGCTTCTTTCATTAATTGGTCATCAGAACTAGTTGCTGGCGGCTACCACACGCAACTGGTTTATGGTCGAAACATCGAGACCGGTGGTAGTGCATGACCAGGTTGTGCCGGTGCCGAGAGTGCAGGCATACCAGGAACCAGTTGTGGCCACAAGTTGGACTTTTACAACTGTAGCCGCAGCACCCACGTCAAATGCGACGCTATCCAGTGTGGATGGATCGGTCCCATTCAAAGTGTACACAACACTGGTAATTGTGTAACCGCTGACCACTCCCAGACCATCACCAGCTTTTGTGGCTGGGACAGTGTTAGCCGCAGCAAAAGCATAAGAGGCGACTGAGATGATGGCTATGACGAGCACAACGAACAGGATCTTGAAATTGCGTAACATGGCTTTTCTCCTTGTTTTGCAGATCCACATGGAAGCGGGTCTGCGCTAGTGGAACGAACTTCTTGAAGGTTGATCAGCCATCCGAATAAAAAAGCCTGACTTGTGGTAAGCCAGGCCAAACATACACAAAAAGAATTTTGTGATCTTCGGCGGCCTGGCGGTCGTGGTCACTTTGTAGTGACGGTAGACCCATGGCTTTGCGTCACCGGCTTTCACCGGTTTTGCCTTTATCGGATGTTGTTGTCAATATAACATTGAAAAAAATAAATAGACCTTGCAAAATAATTGCAACAGGTTAAACATTTGCAGTTTGGTAAGGCGATTGTTTGTCTCACTTCATAGGTAAAGTGGTCTGGCCTTATGACCACACAAAGTGATGTTCGTCATCTTGTTTATGAATCTCGATTACGTATAATTTTCCTTGTGAGCAAAATATTGGATCATCATCTTCAATTTGATCGAAGCCACATGGCTTCGATTTTTCATTAAAGGAGAATTCTTATGTCAAAACTCGATAATATGGTTCAGGATTTCCTCGCGCAGAAGAAGATCGCCGTTGTGGGTGTATCGGATAAGCGCGAGACAGGTTGCAATCTGAATTATAAAAAATTCAAGGAAAGTGGTTATCAAGTCTATGCAGTAAACCCGCACATATCTTCTTTTGAAGGGGACACTTGCTACCCCGACCTAAAATCCATCCCTGAAAAAGTAGATGCAGTCTTTATTCTTACCAGCCCGAAGGTAACTGACCAGATCATTCAACAATGCGTAGATATGGGCATCAAACATGTATGGATGCACTGCATGATGGGCACCAAGCCCGGTCTCGCGGCAAGCATGACCAGCGTCTCCCCTTCTGCTGTAGAGATGTGCAAAGCCAATGGGATCGCGGTCATTCCCGGCTCATGCCCGAACCAATACCTAAAGCCAGATTTCGGTCATGCGATGATGCGCGGCATGTGGAAAATGTTCGGCTTTATGAGCGTGAATTAAGGGCTCGCAAAAAACAGTTATCTCAGTCCCATCATTGCGAGGAAGGCTTTAGCCTGACAAAATAATTCCTTTGCCTCGTTGGGGATTGTTTCGTCGCAAAGAGCAAGGGCGCTCCTCGCAATGACATGATTATGAATACTCTTCCTTCATGAATCTTTCAAATCCCTGCTTCGTGAGTTGACTTAACTCGTCGAACAGGGGTTTTTCGACCTTCTTAAAATTGAAGCAGGATTTTCCCTGCATGTGTTTCTTGAGTTCAGGGGAGATGTCCTTCAATAGATCGGGATACATGTAGACTGGCATGAGATAAAAAGAGACATAATTCTTTTTCACTTGTGTTGAGGCGAAGAATAAGTCCTTCTTCCATTTCTCACTGTATCCGCCTTCGAGATAATAAACTTCCGTTGCATCTGATTTGACATTCAGCTTTTTGGCGTAAGGTTCGAGAATGGATTTGAGATTTTCAAAGATGATGGGGAATTCGGTTTGAGATGGCATAGATACTCCTTCACGCGCCATTAGGAACTTGATCCCGGATGGAGC
Source organism: Candidatus Villigracilis sp. (assembly GCF_057083605.1). NCBI lineage: Bacteria > Bacillati > Chloroflexota > Anaerolineae > Anaerolineales > Candidatus Villigracilaceae > Candidatus Villigracilis > Candidatus Villigracilis sp. The sequence continues at coordinate 10,909 of NZ_JBXMTI010000019.1, forward strand.
AAACTATGGTGTGACCACAACCTGCATAAAGATCGGATCACCAAAGACGTTTCCATCAGCATCAACTGCTTGCCAGGAGGTCACATAAGAACCTGGCTCTGCGGGGGCGATGAAGAGGATGCGCAGCGTAGCTTGAGTCCCTGCTCGGGCGGGGTAGATCAATTGTTCCTCTCCTGCGCCGAGGGGATAGCCTCCCACCCACTTCAAGCGATAAGTATCATCCCAGCCGCAGGTTCCGCTGTTTTGCACCAGCCATTGCTTATCAATGGCTGCGCCAGGGAGAAAAGATGTACCGTCATCTACTGTCACATCATCAATAAAATCGAGGTCATTTATGCAAGGGCCCGGTGTAGCAGTTGGGGTGAGAGTAAATGTGGGAGCAGGCGTGAATAACGCAGGTATGGGCGTGGTTGTGGATAGCGGCTGTGTGGGCGGGATGGAAGTCGGCGGGCGGAACAGCGTCGGTGTAGTTTGAGGGGCACAGGCATAAAAGAAGAAAATGCTTGTGAGCAGGATCAGTTGTCGGCTAAGTGAGAAGCGATTCTTCGTCATAATAAAAATGGACACGTTACCGTGTCCATTTATTTTACTTTATGCTTCTTCTTCAGTACCACCGGCCTCTTCGGCTACTTCAGCGCCAAGGTCAAGCGGAAGGGCGATCTCGCCGCTGAGCGCTTTCTGGCGGATGATGCCTTCGATCTCGTTCATCATATCAAGATTGGCACGCAGGTAATCTTTGGCATTCTCGCGTCCCTGGCCGATGCGGATATCGCCATAAGAGAAGAAGGCGCCGCGCTTGGTGAGGACTTCAAACTTGGTGGCGAGGTCAAGCACATCACCAGATTTCGAGATGCCTTCGTTGAACATAATGTCAAACTCGGCAGTGCGGAAAGGCGGCGCCATTTTGTTCTTGACCACTTTGACACGGGTGCGATTGCCGATGACTTCTTCGCCGACTTTGATGGATTGAATGCGGCGCACATCGAGGCGGACGGAGGCATAGAACTTGAGAGCTTGTCCGCCCGTGGTGGTTTCAGGGTTGCCAAACATCACGCCGATCTTCTGGCGCAATTGATTGGTAAAGATGACAGCGGTCTTGGTCTGGTTGATCGCGCCTGAAAGTTTGCGAAGCGCTTGTGACATAAGACGTGCTTGCACGCCCATGGTGGCGTCGCCCATATCGCCTTCGATTTCGGAGCGTGGGACTAGCGCAGCAACCGAGTCAACTACGACGACATCCACTGCGCCAGAGCGGACGAGGGTCTCTGCGATCTCGAGCGCCTGCTCACCGGTATCGGGCTGAGAGACGAGCAAGTTGTCGATATCCACGCCGACCTTTGCGGCATAGGTGGGGTCGAGCGCATGTTCCATATCAATAAATGCAGCGGTGCCGCCCATCCTCTGTGCTTCGGCCACAATGTGCTGACAAAGCGTGGTTTTACCAGAGGACTCAGGGCCATAGATTTCGATCACACGTCCACGCGGAATGCCGCCGACGCCGAGGGCAATATCGAGGGAGAGCGAGCCCGTGGGAATAGCTTCGGTCACCATGCCATGAGCTTCGCCGAGGCGCATGATCGAGCCATCGCCGTAGCGTTTTAAAATATCGCCAACAGCCTTATCTAGCACGGCTTGTTTGGCGTTATCCATATTTTTGGTTTGTGCGGTTTCAGTTGAGGCTGAACGGGAAGATTTTCTGGCCATGAGTTAGTTCTCCAATACAAGTGTAATAGGTAAAAACATTTAACCACAAAGGGCACGAAGTGTCACGAAGGGTTAAGGGTTTAAGTGTGTTGCGAGAGTATAGCACAGATGTTCAGTACGTCAAGGTGCTGAAAAAAGGTGTCAGGGGGCGGGCGTAGAGGTGGATTGCAGGCTGGAGGGAACGAAATCAAGGGTTGGGACAGGTGGGCGTTCAGTGCCGAAACCTTTTTCACCGGTGAAGGTAAAGTAGGTAACCTGCCCAGGAAAAATCTCGACCCAGGTTTGTCGATCCTTGGTTTCATCTGCATAGCGAATCGTAATCTTATAAATACCCGCAGGCAGGTCACCTAACACAAGGTTTTCGTTGTAGTACGGATCAGAATTGACCGCCCCACCTTTGCCATAAGTTCTCGCTTCAAAAGTTTTCTTTATGGCTTCCGCGCGAACAGTGATTTCTGTCTGCTGAAGCAATTCTCCCTTTGTATCCATCACGCGGCCAACCAGCACACCCCAGCCCTGCGGAGGGGCGATCCATAACTCAGGGTTATATGTATAGAAAAAGGAGTTATGAGGGAAGCGAACTTCAAAGTGGACATGCGGCCCCGTAGTTGCGCCCGTTGAGCCGACAAAGCCAATCACCTCCCCCGTTTCAACGTGCTGGCCAACGATCACATTCATCAAACTCATGTGCGCGTAAACGGTATAAAGCTGTTGATCGTTATAACCAAAGTCATGGCGGATGGCAACCGCCAAACCATACGGGTCATCTTGATTGCCCGGTGTTTCGAGGAACAGTCCCCAGCCCGTCCACACCACTGTCCCCGGGCCCGCGGCCATGATGGGTGTGCCTTCCGGTGTTGGGATATCAACGCCGGTATGCACAATATTCCGCCCAAAAAATACGCCGCCATAACGATAATCCGGGGTCGGCCAGTTGACCTGGTCTGCGGCGATGGGGCGCGCGAAATAAAAATGATCATAGGCAGACATGGCCCAGGGGATTGGATATAAAGGAGGACGCCAGCCAGAGATAGGCTCCGCGCCAGGAGTGGGAAGACTGAATTGAAACGGTACTGGTGAAGGAGTCACCGCATCAAACATGACCTGAGGCTGGTCGGCCACACCTGCGGCGATTACCGGCGTTGGGGTGACTCCACCTACCGCGCTCGAGCAGGCGGAGAGAGTTAGTAATAATATGAGGATGATCGTCTTATTGAATTTCATTTTTTTTATTGATTCACACAATCCCGAAGGGATGACAGAATTATAGAATAAAGCAAATAATGATCATAATCCCGAAGGGATGGTATAGATTTTCTGGAATTTATGACACCCCTTCGGGGTTAGGATAAATGCCTTCTCTTAACTATAATCATTTCACTCCTTCGGAGTTTTCATTAACTCTGGAGTTGGGCAGCTTGCTGCCCAGAGTATCCATCAGCAAGCTGATGGAGTCCACAGTGGTGCGCTATGGAATCACCGTTGGGGGTGTGGGTGTCAGAGATGGGGTGAACGTGGCCGCAGGGGTTAATGTTGGTGTTGGCGAGAGGGATGGGGTGAATGTTATGCGTGGCGTTCGGGTGGGGCGTTTTGTGGGAGTCGATGTAAATGTGGAAGTGGGTGTAAGGGTGGGAGCAAGAACGCGAGTTGGGGTGACGAGCGCTTCGGCAGGATAAAGCTCCAACATGGCAGCGTACCAGCTTTGGTCGCCGGTCAACGCAAATTCAGAGAAGCGTGCGCCGTTATAAAAGGTGCGCCAGTTTGGCAAGGCTGGCACACGCTCCCAGCCATAAGTTGAGGCGAGGTCGGTTATATCCACCCAATAGCCTGAGGGCACGGGGCCATATTCACCGCCCTGCTCATAGATACGCGGATCAAGATCATAGCGCGCGCTTAAATTCCAGGGAGCATTGTGGATCGGCTCACCTACCGAACCATCCTGCACCCCAGCGCGGATGTAAACCCGCCAATACGTTTGTGCGCCAATATCTTCACGCAAGGTGACCATCCAGCCGGCATTGGACATGAGGGAGTTAATCGCAAAGGCTCTGCCTGTGTATAACCAATCTTCTTCCATACCGGGTTCGAGGCTGGTGGTTAACGGAACAAAAGCGTTTTCCAAACTTGCGAGCACATCCCAGCCAGTTTCAAGAACGATGCGATTACGTAAGGCGTTAAAGGATTCATCCACCAGATCATGTAGTTGCGGATACGGAGCCTGCACATCATCAATCGGGACAACGTACCAGCGTTCACCGGGCACATCGGTTCCAGATGTGATGGCTGGTGACCATAAAGCTGTGGGCGGAGCTCCTGCCGCTTGCGCGAATACATTCGGGAGCGGATTCGGTAACTCAGCGTGGCCCCAGGTCAGCCCGCGCACACGGCCGCTTAATGGAGTGGGAGAGATCAGCAAATTGCCTTGAACATCATAGGAGGTGATGTAGTATCGATTGGGAGCGCTGGTAACTGCGATGATCTTTTCAGCCGCTTCATCCCAGGCGCCGATGATTCCATCACCAATCCAACGTGCGGTGCGGCTTGGATTCGTGGCATCCCAAATATATAAGCCGCTAAAGCCTACAGTTTGAGAGATGGAGGCCCAAAGTAATTGTGAGCCGTCATAATTCCAAAGCGGAAAGTTTTCAGAGGCAAAAGGTGTGTTGCTTAAGTTTTGGTAACGCTCATCACCGGTGATATCGAGATTGGCAAGCCACACGTCACTATCGCCGCCGCGAGTGGAGATGAAAGCCACGTGCCTGCCATCCGGTGCCCAGACGGGAGAGTGATCGGAGGCGGGATTCTGTGTGAGGGGGATGATCTCCTGTGAACGGTCATTGACCGACACAACGTAGACTTCAAGATTTTCATCGATATAGGTTTCAAAGACCAACCATTGACCATCCGGTGACCAGGAGGGAGCGGAGTCGTATTCAGGTGAATCTGTGACCTGCTCCACCTCTCCCGTTTGCAGATCCATCACATATAGATCCCAAAAGCCGCTGCGGTCGGATGCGAAGGCAAGTTGAGTGCGGTCGGGGCTGAGGGCGGGGGCGATGTCATTCCAATCGCCGGTGGTGATGCGGGTTAATGGTAAATCCTGTGGCTGCTCGCTTTGCGTAAAGAGATGAGCATATCCATTCTCTTCGATGGAGATAAAAACGGTATTGTCATCCTCACTAAAGCGGATGGCAGTGGGCGTGGCCGTAAATTCGATAATAGGTTCAGGAGTATTTTGTGGCGCGGGAATCTCCTGAGTGGCTTGCGAGCAGCCAAAGAGCAGGATGCTGATGATAATCAAACTATAAATAATTTTCATAGTGGGAAGGGAAAATCAGCGATCTTCATTATGTCGTTGCCGACGACATCGTGCCCGTAGGGTAAGCAATCCCATATTATCAGGAGACTGCTCACCTGCACTCCCGAAAAGGCATCGGGACGATGTGGCGTGCGGCGCAAGTGTCGGCAAAAAGCAAGTGCGCCTCGCACAGCGTCCCCTTTGGGGAGCGACATATTTGTTTTGTGAGTGGGGAAAGGCAAGGGCATGGATAAGGTCAATTAATCGGAATCAGATTCGGTCGAAGGAGGAGGCGCTGCCCCGGGGTCAAGGGGCGTCACATCAAAAGAAAATTGACGAGGTTCGGCGGAAGGGCCATCGGGATAATACAGCCTGGCGTTGAGAGTGTATGGATTCCTGAGTTCGCCGCGGATGTGCATGGTGAATTCCAGTTTCCAGCTCATGGGCTCGACGATGTTGGTGGAAGCGACTTCCTCCCCATCCGCATCGTGGAGGGAGACTTCAATGTAGGGCCGCTTTTGAAAGGGCGTGATCTCGAGATTGACACGCAAACGATAGCCATCCGGGTAGGGTTGGGCGGAAAGGGAGGCGATCTTCGTTTCTTCAGGGACTGCGCGGGTGAGGTTATCTTCGGGGAAGAAAAATTCCATGAGAGGAATTATAACCTGCGGACGCGATGTACCGCCCGCGCGGGGGGTGAGAGGAAAATTACAGTTTCATTAGCTGACGGGCGTATAATGTGGATATGCAATATATAAGGCGTTATGC
>NZ_JBXMTI010000020.1:0-31263 GCF_057083605.1 Candidatus Villigracilis sp.
AAGGCTGGAGAAATCCCGGGCGAAAGTCACGAAAGTATAAGAATACCAGCCAGTTCTCTAATGGGTCTTGTGTTTACGCTTTCACCAAATTCATCCTCATCGGCATCTCATCCCAAGTTCTTCCTTCGAGCGTGCGACCCGCCCTCTTCTTCAGTACGCCGCCCCATTGCTTGAAGAAAAATGGAACTTTGGCTCTCAAGCACTGATCCAGAATATCCGTGACCCATTCCTGCATGACCGGTCTTGCGTTGGGATCAGCACTGTAGGGATTGAGCGTTATAATAGCAATACTGTTCAGGAGTCAGACCATGTTTAATCATATTGCTTATAACCCTGAAATTTTGAGTGGCAAGCCTCACATCACTGGCACGCGTTTGAGCATTGAGTTTATCCTTGAGCTCTTTGCCAGCGGCGCGACTAAAGAGGATGTGCTCAAATCATACCCACAGCTGACAGCCGAAGCCTTGGAAGAAGCCTTGAAATATGCCGCGCAATCTGTGAAAAATGAAATTTTGCTGGATGTGAAGGTAGGGGCGTGAAGGCTCTTGATTTCCCATTGCTGGCGGATGAGAATGTTCACCCGGACGTAATTGCGTTTCTGCGCAAAATTAGGTTGAATGTTGACTCTGTTTCAGAGCAAGGAAAATTCGGACTTCCAGACACGGAAGTGCTGCAACAGGCAACTGAATCCAACCGGGTGGTTTTGACTCATGACAGCGACTTTGGCGGGATGGCTGCCTTCGGCGCACACTTTACAGGGATCATTTATCTTCACCCTGGTCACATTCGAGCGGATTTCACGATACAAACATTAGAAGCGATTCGAGATAATGCTCCCGAAGTGACGCCGCCTTTTATTCTCGTCGCCGAACGGACAGGTGACACCGTAAAAATCAGAGTCCGGCAATTATAATCAGAGCGGCGCATCAGTGAGTGGATGCGCCGTTAGCTTTTAAACTTAGTGTACTTTGTGTCCTTCGTGGTAAAGATTAAGCCTTTACCAAATTCCTTGGCATCTCATCCCAGGCGCGACCTTCGAGCGTGCGCCCCGCTCGCTTCTTTTGTACCCCGCCCCATTGCTTGAAGAAAAACGGGACCTTGGCTCTCAGGCACCGACTCCCGAATCTCCGTGACCCATTCCTGCAGGATGGTCTTGCGCAGGGACCAGACTCGCCGCCGCCGATCACCCAATTAATTTTCTATAGTGGCGTATAATTATTTAACCCTACATGAGGAGGGAATAGAGATGGCGGAACCTAGGACACCTAAAGTTTTTCTATCGTACTCATGGGATGATGATTCTCACAAAAAGTGGGTAAAAGATTTCGCCACGTGTTTGCGCGGTGATGGTGTGGATGTAACTCTTGATCGTTGGGGTGTAGCACCTGGTGGACATTTGCCCGAATATATGGAGCGATCTGTTAGAGAAAATGATTTTGTCTTGATTGTTTGCACACCCCAATATAAAACGAGGTCAGATAACCGAACTGGCGGTGTTGAGTATGAGGGCGACATTCTGACCGCTGAAGTCTTGGTTTATGGTAATGACTCAAAATTTGTCCCATTGTTAAGAACGGGGGAATGGGAGAAAGCAGCACCATCTTGGTTGTTAGGAAAATATCGAATTGATTTTCGTGGGGATCCTTAGAGCTCGAGTTTAGACAAAAAATAGGGCAGAACCGCCCTAATTTTGTCTAAACTCGAGTTCCGGATCTAAATGTCGAATAGCAGTTTGCTTTAGTCGCTTACGCAACCGTGGGCCTGAACTTATATCCGTACACATGATATGTACTCCACAGGACAGATTCTGATCGAGTTGTAGACTTTGCTGTTTTACCGATTTCAGGCATTTCTGTTGGAAAAACGGAGTGCTTCCTTGCCAGAACATTTAGAAGTTCTCCACGCCTTCCTGTTCCAGTTTCAAGCCTCGTTTGAGCAGATGTTCGATGATGTGGCGAACGTCACGCAAGTCTGGACGCAGAAGCAAGCGTTTGAGGTTCGTGCGATCAGATGCAGTGAGCGGCCGGGCGCGGGGGATATTGGATTCGAGGGTTTCAATATCCATCAAAAAAGGTTGGATGTGTTCATTAACAGTTCGGCGAAGTTGACTAAGAATGTTGAATCCGCCGTAGTCCAAATCGGACCAGAGGTAAATGGATGTGGTTTCCCGAAGCAGGCGCAAGACGCGTCGAATAGCAGGGGAGGGGTTGCCGTAAATGCAAAGAAGGGCGTGTTTCGTGGTTCGTCTTGTGTGCCCCGCTTGATTGTATTGATGGAAGGTAGTGAGGTTTTCGATGCACAGGACGGAATCGGCGCGGACAGATTGAAGAGTGGATGTTTGCGCGGCAGGGAAGCCCATGGATGGGGTGAAGCCACTCAGGTTTAGAATCTCACCGTTATCGGTGGCGAATTGCCAATTGCCCGAGAAGTGGATGTAATTCGGGTTAGCAACGAGGTTCAATTCACGCAGAACTTCTTCAGCGGGAATCCGTTTCCACTCAGCGTTGCCTATACGGGCAAGTGCGACGAATTGATTCTTGATTATTTCAAATCGCTTGCTGTCATTAAAAACACGCACGCTAAAGACACGGAAGGGGGTTTCCGCTATCAGCGTAGGCACAGCTTGTAGAGCGGCGAGCAGGTCAGAGTTTAGGTCTGAGTCGACAAGGCTGAATGGGGCAGGTGATTTTTCGGCTTTGATCTGGTTCAAGATGTAGGAAATTGCATGGGCGCGCCAATCATCCTGAAAGCGGAATTTATCGGCGAGAAGAAGGCTTTCGAGGCGGGAGCGGTTATTGGCGATCGGTGTACGCGAGAGGATCTGGAAAATCTCAGTGGCGCGTATTCCATCTTTTGTTTTCGGAAGGGTTATGGATTGAAGCAAATGACCTGTTTCACCTGGAATCCAGGTGAGTTGAAGCAGCCCATGCTTTTCGAGAAGGCTGAATTGTTCATTTGAAATGAGCCGCGGCTCAGGGTTTGCTTGTGAAAAATAACCTGGGAGGGAAAGAGAGGCGAAGGTGACTTTTATGCTTCGCTGTTGCGCATTGCGTGTTCCGTGGCGGCGTTCAAGAATGTCAAGCAACGCGTTCAGTGCGACACTTACGTCGGGTGAAGGGGTAAAGGAAATCTCCATGATCTTCAATCAGCAAACGAAACATATCATCCCGCAGCGAAGCGGAGTAGACCCAACACGGGGTTCGATACAACATCGTTTGGACACAACCATCACTATCATTGACTTTCCAATTTCTCCATCATCTCACTCTTGTCAATTTCGATGACGAAGGATGAGTTGTTTTTGCGGACAACGGTGCAGACACTATCCACGTAAGGAAGGAGCGAGCCTGATTTGTCGGGCGGAGTGGCGAGCAGGACTTGCAATCCCGCTTCGCGCATGAAGTGCAGGGCAGAGGCAGTCCGAGCTGTATCCATTTTGCCGAAGGCTTCGTCAAAAAGAGCGAGGCGAATAGTGTCGGATGGGCGCACTTGATTCAGACGATATGCTTGGGCGAACGAAGCCGCCATTGCCACATAAAAGGGCGTGGTGGTCTCGCCGCCGCTTTTCTTGGCGTTGATATGGCTCAAAAGAGCACGGTCACCATTGGGGTAGTGAATGCGGATGTCGTATTGCAGGTAGTTGCGATAATCCTGCAATTCGCGCAGTTCGGCGTTCCCATCATCGTGTGCGCTGGTGAGGCGCTCGAAGAGCAGATCCCAACCTTGTTGATGTTTCTGGCGAAAGTCCGAATCGAAAAGAGAATCGCCCATGATCTGCTGGCTGTCCATGACCATGTCAAAGACCTGGCGGAGGGCAGGCGCGGGCTGGTTGATAAATTCAAAGCGTTCGCCGCCGAAGCGCAGGTTGGCAAGCGTGCCATTCAGAAAAGCGAGTTGCTGGCGGGCATCTTCAATTTGTTCGCGCAGGCGATGGATGAAGTTTTCAACGAGTTCCTGCTCGGCAAGTCCGCGCTGGTGCGCAATTTGGTTTTCGTAGTTGGGCAACTCGGAATTGACAAGCTTATCTTTTTCGGCTGTGTAGCGTGTTGCATCATCCATATCGTCGGTGCCAAAGTCGTAGCGCAGCGAGTAGGCTTGTTTGGCTTCACGTAGACGATCACGCGAGCGCTGTTCGGCAGTCTGATAGTCGTTTTCGTAGCGGCTGGCATTTTGCAAAATCACTTCGAGCGGTTGACGTTCGCGTCTGCGTTCATATTCTTTTTGGACTTCGGATTTGGTTTCGTCATCCGCATTTTCTTGGATGAGAAATGAATCTGCGCTTTGGATGGATTCGTCTGAGCTTCTTTCCAAGCCTGGAATTGATTCTGTTTCGATTTGTTTTATCTTCTCTTCGAGACTTCCCAGTCTCCGCTCAAGGGTTGCGACTTCACTTTGTAACTGGTCACGCTCGTGTTGATGCTTTTCCACGTCCGCTTTGAGGGTTTCTACGGTACGGGTGTCAAGCGCGGCCAGTTCCCTGGTGAGTGCTGCGTGTTGTGTGTTGCGTTCGGGGAGAATGGCGGTGGATGCGAGGGCGTGTTCGAGGTCGATAAGCGGACGGATTTTGTCACGGCTGAGAGCGAGGCGTTCGCATAGGGCGGTTTCGCGTTTGTTGAATTGAGTCAGTTCACTGGCAATTTCTTTGATGCGAGTCTCGCGTTGTTCAATTTGACGCGGCGCGGCGCGCTCCCCAATAAACCAGCGACGATATACCTGAGGGTTGAGATGGCTGTCGGTGAAATTGCGGCGGATGAAACATTCGCGGGTGATGGCGGTACGATGATTGCGGAGTTGTTCGATGTTGGAACACTTCACGTAGTTCCCTAAAATAATATTGATGAAAGCGCGAGCGGCAGGAAGGTCAGTTTGAATTTCGGAGGCGAGGGAATCTGAGTTGCGTGGTGCATGTTCCGTTTTTTGTTGGAGGATAGATTCGGTGTCGAGCAGGGTTGCGCCGTGAATGGTGTCTTTGTGTTTGCGGTAGATTTGCATGGCGGCGTCGTAATGGGCGGGCGGGACAAGCAGTACAAAACGATTGAAGCCAAGAATGCCTTCGATGGCGTTTTGCCATTCGGGGTCGGGGATTTGGAGAATGTCGCAGAGGTATGTGACTTCGTTTGCGCCGAGTCCGAGTTCGGCGCGCAAAATTTCACGCAATCGGGCGGAGTACGGCACTTCGACTTTTACTGACGTTTCGCGGTCGCCTGTACGGAGTTTGCGGATTTCATCATCAAGTTTTTCGGCTTCGGCTTTTAGTTGTGTGGCTTGCTCGCTCAGAAGGGTTTGTTCGCGGGAATATGTTTGAGAGAGTGTGGCGAGAGATTCTTGCAATTCTCGTATTGCGTGTTGTGTGTTGCGTGATTCGTAATTCGTTAGGAATGTGGCAAGGGAAGAAGGAACCTCAAGTTTGTCAACGGTGAGGAGTTTTTTTATTTTTTTTGCGTCAGTCAGTTCGGCGGCGAGGGAGCGGTCGAAGTCGGTTTGACGTTGGGTGAGGAGAGTCAGTTCCGCGGTGAGTGCGGTGATTTTGTCACGCAGTTCTTTTTCGCGCTGGGCGGTTTGGTCGGTGCGGAGAGCGATTTCAGCGTCGGTCAATGCCGCTTGGGCAAAGCGCAGGCTTCGGGTGAGGTTGTCGCGCTGTATCTCGTCGCGGTGAAATTCCAGTTTGGCGGAGTCCAATTCGAGGCGGCGTGTCTTCAGTTCATCCAGAAAAACATCCGCCTGGGCGCGGCGGGCGACGTATGTGTTGGTGATGCGGCGGCGGCGATTGGCAAGGCGTTCCTTATCGAGGTCTTCGATGCGCGTGAGGAAATCAATGCGCTCACGGACATCGGCGGCAAGCGATTCAAAATGGCGCAAAGTTTCGAGTTGGGCTTGCAGGGTTTTGACATCCAGCAGGTTTTCGTCGAGCAGATAATTGTGGACAAAGGAGCGGATGTCGGTGAGTGGGCTGAACGCAAGTCCCTTGACGATCTTGGCGGGGAAAGTATCTTTGAGTTGACCGAGACGGTTGAGCAGGTGAACTCGATAATCTTCGAGGCGGGTGAAGACGCGGGCGCTGGCTGTGGGCGGCAAGGCGAAATTTTCTAGGTGGCGTTTGAAGGCGCGTGTGTCGAAGAGTTGACCAGGGGCTTTGAAGAACCAGTTGTCGTTGAGCGCGGCGTTGTGGACGATGAAATACATCACATCGGGATTGCGCCCATCTTCATAAGCGTCAATTACCGCGCCGTGTGCGAAGAACGTTCCATCGGGGTTTTTAAATTCGAGTGCAACCACGCCTGTCGCATCGCCGCGCAAATAGCGCTGCCCTTCCGTGCCGAGTTCGCCGCGCACGTAACTTGCGAGAGTTCGCTTGCCGCCGCTAAGCGCAGCTTGGTTGAAACGCACATCGCGTTGCCCGCCGACGAGGGCAAACTGCACGGCATCGAGGACTGTAGATTTGCCCGCGCCGTTTATACCGATGAAGTATGTGGTGCCCTGGCAGTCAATGGTGGTGTTTTTAAAGAGATGCCAGTTGATGAGACGGATGCGGGTTAAGAGTTTCATGATGTTTTACTCTTCTTCATTTTCAGATTCATCATTCCCTGCCCGATACTTCCTCAGCCATGCTTCCAGTTCGGTGGCAGATTGGACAGGGAGAATGAGACGGACGGAACCGCGTAGCCGCAGACGGGCTTCAGCGTCGCGCACGTCTATGCTTCGTCCATCAATGGTGTCAATGAGTCCGATGGCGCGCAAGCGGCGCAGAAGAGTTTCATATTGTCCTATGGCGAGGTCGCGTTCCTTGCTTGTAATGGTGCGGTACTCTTCGCGCAATTCGCCAATGGTGACAACAGGGTCGCTGGCGAGGCTGAGATGTTCGGTCTTGTCTTCATACAGTTTGCGAAGGACAACGATCATCAACGATTCATCCAATTTATAGCGGGCACGGCTGTAGCTGTATTCGGAGACGACTTGAAAGATGCGGTGATAATCGTCGTGCAGGAGGTTGAAACCGGTCAATGCCAGAACGGATTCGAAAATGGCGCGGTGGCGATGGACAAAGTAATAATCGTCCTTGTCCCCATCCACATCCTGGTAGAGAAAAGTTTGCCCAAGCAGGCGATTGACGATGCGTGGGAAGTCGCGGCGGGATTTTTCCGGGATGTCCTGGAGTGGATTTTCTTTTGTGAGAGTCATAGTGATTTCCAGAATTGTGTTGAGTGAAAAGACATGTTGTGTGTTACGTGTTCCGTTGGGTGTTTACGTGTGTACCTGTCTATATGTTTTCAGAGTTTTACCAAATCGAATGGTACAACTCGATATTGTCCAACCTTCACCGCTTCGCCCTCACTCACTTCAAGTCCATAACTGACTTGGGGATGATGGGCGTAGGCAATGATGGTAGTGAGCCAGTGCAGGTCGTCACGTATGGGGATTTCGGTAATGGACATGCGTTTGTGCCCGTTGAAAAAGCCAAGAACCTTGCGGTTGACTTTTTCTGGCGAAAAAGCCTGGACCACATCCTGCATGGTCAAGGCATGGAGAGCGGTAAAGTCGTCGGGGTGAAGAACAGGCACAATGATGGAGTCTGGAGTGAAGGGGGCGCGTCGCTGGGGCGGGGTGTAGAAACTTTTCAGATCGGGGACGCGGACAGGCTGTTGGATGGTGCGTGGAGCGTCTTCGGGGAGGTCTTCCAGCCCTTCGTCACGGAGAGCAGAGAAATGCTGTGCCAGTGAAACAAGTCTGTCTTTGAAGTTGCCGTCGGCATTGCCCAACTTGTAGCGGATCTGGCGAAAGGAGGTGCGCAGATATTGTGCGTGGCGCTCATCAATATCGGCAAGTAGTGGGTCCAGCCCTTCGAGTTGGTGAACGATAAATAACAGAGACTGTGTGATTTCGTGCTCGGCTTGTGCGGGCGAGAGGCGGCTTTGTGCTGCAAGTTCTTCGGCAGTGTGGGAGAGCCAGTCGTCATCCACCAGCCATTCCCGAATTTGGTTAACGATGTCGCGGCGGTAACGCGAAACATGGTCAGATGTTTTCAAGGCGTGATAGGCAGGACCCAGTGTTCGGGTGTAATCGTTGAATTGCAGGCGCAGAAGATCGGCGACCTCCATTTGCTTCGTGGCTCGTTCCACATAGCGGCGGATGTTTTGGTTCAGCTCGTTGAGTCCACGCACAACCTGACGGATATTCTCGTAGGTTTGTGAGACGGCGAGTGTTGGCGAAAAATCCTTGTGCGTTTTGGCAGATGTAATGAGTTGATGCGCGGCGTAAAGCTGCCCCTTGAATTCGCGTGGCTTTTGTTCCTGGATGGAGCGGAAGGCTTCGAGCAGGGTGAAGGCATAATCTGGTAGGATGATGGTTTCGGAGTAGTCGGCATGTTGTTCGCGTTCGATCCAGCCTGATTCAGCTAGGCGGCGGATGAGGTAGGACGCGTAGTACTGCTCAGGCTTGGATCCCATTAAAGAAGGCGGATCAGGCTCAGGGGAGGTCTGATTCACCATTTCCACCTTGATCTCATCTTCGGCGTTTGTTCCCGCCTCCCGCAAATAATCCATAATCTCGGCGATGACTGTTTCCCGCGCCAGACCGAAACGGTTGAATTCTGCGAGGCCGTAAATGCGGATGAGGATTGCCATGTAGTGCCGTTGGAGGCTGGCAAAGCCCTGGGTGGTGAAAAGGTTGAAGAGGTTGAGCGGGAGGATGTCAAACGGATTCGGCACGTTCAGACTCCCAAACGAGAATATCTTGCAATTCGCAATTGAGGGTGGCGCACAGACGGGCAAGAGCGTCGATGTCTACGTGGCGGGCTGTGCCTGAATCGAGGCGATAGACGAAATCTTTTGGCACGCCTGCTTTCTCTGCCAGTTTACGCGGGGACATGCGCTCACCCGTTGCTGCCTGATGTTTGCCAAGTAGGACGGTAATACGTCCAGATGTCGTAATTTTAGAACGCATGTTCTAATTTTACTGACGCGGGTATGATTTGTCAAGACCTTTGACGAAAATTTAAGACAAACGTAGCAAACTCATGGACAGTGTTGTTAATTTCCGCATAAATGGAACAATTGGAGTGAACTTGCCAAGATGAGGAAGTTGGGATAAAGCTCTTTGCAGTATTTATGAATCGATCTGTACGGGGTTGTAATGATTCAGACTACATTTTGGCAAAAAAGCTCCCCGGCATTGAAAGCAGGGGAAAGGGGCATGATCGTTTATGAGGGTTGAGACAATCTGCCAAAGAAACCCATCAATCTGGAATATTCTCCACTTGTCGCCAACTGATCAATGCACCAAATCTGTTCTTTATCGACTGTTCTCCCCCATATACCACATAGCCTTGAGCTTCCGGACCAGCTGTCAGTTGTTACCAATATTGAAGATTGTCAAAGTAACTGGTGGACATCGTTTTACCGGATTTGATCTCAACCGGTGTGATTTTTTCGCCATCCACCAACAGGCAGTCAATCTCTTTACCATGGTTATCCTGCCAAAAATACGGCAGGCGATTCTCACCACGATGGAAGTTGCGCTTAATAAACTCACTGATGATCAGATTCTCGAAAAGTCCACCCTTCAAATAGTGTAGGTTGACTTGACTTTCCTCACGAATGCCAAGTAGTGAACAGGCAACACCTGTATCGTAAAAATATAACTTGGGTGATTTAACCAGTCGCTTGTTGAAGTTACGATGATAGGGTTGCAGACGAAATAAGATGTAGGAACTCTCCAAGATGGAGAGCCAGGCTTTGGCTGTGTTTGGGCTGATTCCTGCGTCACTAGCCAGACTGGCATAGTTGAGCAGTTGCCCGATGCGTCCGGCGCATAACTGTGTGAATTGAATAAAAGCATTGATATCTCCGATATTTTTTATCAAGCGTACATCTTTCTCAACATGGGTTTGGATATAAGCCGGATAAAAATCGGAGGGATCAATGTCACGATCGTAAATGCGTGGATATTAACCTTTGAAAATCAGACTTTCGTATTGAACTACCTCTGGCTTCAGTCCTGCAAAGGAAAGTGGGAGTAAATGCAATACTGAGGTGCGTCCTGCCAGCGTTTGACTGATTTTCTCCATCAACAGAAAATTTGATGAACCGGTCAAGATGAATTGAATTTTTTGGTTCTCATCCACCAGCTTTTGAATATGGGAAAACAAATCTGGAGTATTTTGGATTTCATCCAAAATTGCCCCGTTCGGATAATTTGCGAGAAAACCACGCGCATCGGTCAGCGCAATCTGGCGGATGTCAGGCTCTTCCAAAGACACATAAGGCAAGGCGGGAAAGGTAGCCCGAACGAGGGTGGTCTTGCCTGACTGGCGAGGTCCTGTGAGGGTGATGACTTGGAATTTCTTTGCAGGCGCAATGAGCTTGGTTTCCAAAGTTCTTTCGATCATAAAAATACTCCGCTGAGCAGATGATGGTTATAGGTATTTCAATTATGATACTAGTTGTACAAATATGCAATTTTGTTGCATATTTGTACAAACTTGAGTTTGGCAATAAATTTGAGATCATAATAATGGTAATGCTGAAGCATAAAAAGCGGCGGAGAATTCTCCGCCGCCTACGCCCGTCTGCGAAACATATACCTGTATACATGGATATATGCCACGCTGGCATGATTATGTTCACGCTATGATATCAAAGTGTAAATAAAATGCTCCGTAATTTACATTTTTTGGCTTAAGTGTTATTATAAACGCAGTTATTTACGATATCTCCTGGATATAGCGCGATGAATCCTAATGATTTTCGTTCACCCGAAGCTGGACAGGTTATCCTAACTCAAAATGGTTACCATGCTTTTATTCCAGCACCCCTACCTCCCAAGTTGATCTGGTCTCTGCAGTTAATTACCGCATTGTCTGAAGCAGAACGTGACTTAAGCCGTCTGGCTGCGCTGACCGGTGCGTTTCCCTTTCCACGCTTACTGATTCAACCTTTTATGCGCCGCGAAGCCGTACTTTCTTCACGCATCGAAGGTACACGCGCCACATTGGCGGAACTCTATACTTATGAATCTGCCCAGTTATCCTTTCTTGAGTCAGGAGATGATGTGCGCGAGGTTCATAATTACGTGACAGCCTTAGATTACGGGTTGGAACGATTGAAGACTTTACCGATCAGCCTTCGTTTGATCCGTGAAATTCACGAGAAATTGATGCATGGCGTACGTGGTGGAAACCTGACGCCAGGTGAATTTCGACGCACCCAAAACTGGATTGGACCAGCTGGTAGTACGATTATGACTGCCACCTATGTTCCCCCGCCAGTGGATGAGATGAATCAGGCATTGAGTGATTTGGAGAAGTTCATCCATCTGGGCACTGACGTACCGGTCCTGGCGCGGGCGGCGATGATTCATTACCAGTTTGAAGCCCTTCATCCATTTCTGGATGGTAATGGCCGGGTGGGGCGCCTGCTTATGGCTCTGCTTTTTACTGAATGGAATATCTTGCCTCAGCCATTACTTAACCTGAGCGTTTACTTCGAACGTTATCGCCAGGAATATTACGACAATCTTCTGGCTGTATCCCAACGCGGTGACTGGGAGGTTTGGCTGCGCTTTTTTCTGCGTGGAGTCAGTTCACAGGCGCAGGATAGCTTGGCGCGCATGCAGCAGCTGGAAGCAATACGTACAAAATATGAGCCGCTGGTGAAATCAGATCGTAACTCGGAGCGTATGGGAGCGGTGTTGGACTTCCTATTTGCTAGGCCCATTCTTTCCACAAAACAACTGGCAGAAAACGTAGGCATGCCGTTCAAAACCGCCAGACAATATATTGAAAAACTTGCCAATGCCGGCATTTTGCGTGAAGTCACTGGGAATGCCCGTAACCAAATCTATCGTGCCGATGCTATCTTTGGCGCGATGGATAATGTTCAGGAATAACCGGTTGACAATATTTACTCAAAAACACCCAGCATTTGCTGGGTGTTTTTCGTTGTCTTATTTTAAGCAGTTCTTGCCGCCTACGTGACGTCTACGTGCCGCCTACGGAATTTATACCCGTATATATGATATATACCACTCTGGACAGATCAGACTGCAGTTATAAATGCAGTCTGATCTGTGGATTCGCGATATTTTGTGCTGGTCAATATCAGGTTGCACACTGTCATTAGCCACAGAGTCACTGAGACACGGAGAAAAGCGCTGCAAAAGCTCTGTGACTCTGTGGCTCAGTGGCAAGAGGGTCTGTGCAAGATGGTCCTGACCAAGACAGGATTCGCGATATTTTAGGAGAAAAAGACAATCCATTTGTATCGAAGTTACCTTTCCAGATATTCAACCACTATCTTTGAAAACAATCTGAACGTTGCCACCATGTTCACCTTTTTGGGGTCAAGCAACCATTGGATTTGCAAGCCATCCATGACTGTCATAATAATGGCTGCCAATTGATTTGGGTCAATATTCGGACGAATTTTGGTTTTGTTCAGTTTAAGGAATTGATTGACGTACATTTCCCTGCCACGGCGATAACGATTCACGAAAAAGTCATGGGATGGGTGGTCGCTGCGAATGCTCTCGACAACCAGAGCCGTGAAAAACTGGATCAGCCCCGATCTATTTTGACTTACATGGCGACAGCTTCTTCTTTCCCTTTTCACCAAAATTTCTGTGTGAGTGTAAAAAGCAGGTAGAGCGCGCATAATATCCAAAAAGCGATCGTTCGCATCCAACTGCGACGAGGTTCGGAACTGAATTGCAGTAATGCGAGAACAAGAAGGGTGGCGAAATGGATACTCGCCCAGTGAATCATATAAATGGGAGCGTCCATAACGCCTGGTGTTGCCACCCCAGGTTCATATTGGCTCAACGTAATTCCAAGGTAATACCAGAAGCCCAGAATGCTCCATAATATGGAGTAGGCTACTAGAAATGTCTGGTTGGCTCCCGCGGTTTTGTAGCGCCACAAAAAATATGCTGTCAGCATCCAAAGGATGCCGTATACGATAACAAACCACAGAACATTATCGCTGGTGACTTCAAACACAAAATGGGATAGCGGCACGAACGGACCATAGCTCATAATGATCAACAACGGCAGCATCGCCGCAAGAGGCAGCCACGATGCAAGACGTTGTGATCGGATCGATATGTTTAGGTTGTATAAATTCCAAGATAGCAATCCAAGCGTGATGAGAGATACAAATATGTGTACAGTCATGATTTTGTTTCTTTTTTCGTCTCGATGGAAACAACTGGAAGGTGAACAGTGAACATGCTGCCTTTTCCTGGCTCGCTCTGAACTTCGATGGAGCCGTGCAATCCTTCAATGATTTTCTTTGTTATTGCCAACCCTAACCCGCTGCCTCCCGCATCGCGCCGGCGCGATTCACTCCTACGGTAGAAGCGATCGAAGATGAACGGCAATTCGTTCGCGGGAATGCCCTGACCCGTATCCGCTACGGAAAGATAAATACCTTCCGATGTGCATTTCAAACCGACAGAAATTTTTCCGCCGCGCGGCGTGTGTTTGATCGCGTTGGACAACAGGTTATCCAATATCTGTTGAATATGACGGGGATCAACCTCAAACACAAAATCCTCCCCATCGGATTCGAATGTGACCTGGATTTCCTTCTCGGCGGCAACCGCATCGAAACCACCCGCCACCTGTTTCACCAACGCGGGCAGAATCACAGCCTGAGGGTTGTTCGGTAATTGACCCGCCTCCACCAGCGCCAGCAGGTGCAGGTCGTTGGCGAGTTGTCCCAGGTGTTCCGCCTGCGCGTACAGCGATTTGATCTCATCCTCGTTGACAGAGTAAACACCGTCGAGCATTGCTTTGAGATTCCCCTGCAAGACAGTGAGCGGTGTGCGCAGTTCGTGAGTGACATCGGCAAGCAGGTTGTGGCGAACTTTCTCCGCAGTTTCCAAATTCCCTGCCATTTGATTAAAAGCGCGCGCCAGGTCAACCAGTTCCTGGCTGCCCTGTTCGGGAACGCGTTGACTCAAATTCTGTTTGCTAATCGCTTGCACGGCAGAAACCAGGCGCGAGGCAGGTTTGCTGATACTTCGGCTCACCCACAGCCCGGCTGTGATTCCGATCAAAAGGTTGGCGCTGACAAGCGAAAAAAGGATTGACGCCATCGGATAAACTCTGTTGTTGGACGTCACCACAAAACCCCACGGTGAATATTGTTCTGGATTTTCCACTTGAGCAGACGTTGAAGATTTTTCGGGGATGGCTTGCTGGGATGCCGTCATTTCCGAACCCACTACGAACAATCCGATTATCGGCAGAAAAGTAGCAAGCATCATCACCAGGCTGAAAGCCAGGCTCAATCGCACCCACATCTTTTTCATGGCTTCTCCTCTGTGGTTTTAACGAAGCGATAGCCGACGCGAAAGACGGTTTGAATGTATGTTGGATTCTTTAGATCGGGTTCGATCTTGGCGCGCAGGTTTTTGATATGGGTGTCTAATGTCCGCCCAGCACCCTCGTAAGAATACCCCATTGCCTTCTCCAGCAATTGTTCACGCGTGAAGGCATGCCCCGGGTCTTCCATGAATAATCGCAATAGTTCAAACTCTGTCACCGTCAGGTAGACCGGCTGAGCGTTGACAAACAATTGCCGAGTGTGAAGGTCCAACTCCAGATTGCCGACATTCAGATGGTGCGTATCCGGCGCATGGTCCAGCCGTATGCGGCGCAGCTGGGAGCGGACGCGGGCAACAACTTCATTCGGGTTGAAAGGCTTGGTGATGTAATCATCCGCGCCGAGTTCCAATCCTGTGATCTTGTCGCTATCCTCCACGCGGGCAGTGAGCATGATGATCGGAAGTGAAGCCAGCGTGGGGTCATGACGGACGCGCTGCGTGATTTCGCGTCCATCCAGGTCCGGGAGTCCAAGATCCAACACAAGTAGGTCGGGATGTTCGGAACGAAGGATCTGCAAGGCTGTCTGTCCGTTGTGCGCGATCGAAACTTTGAAACGCGCTTTCTCAAGATATGCCCTGAGCAGTCGAGTGACTTCGGGTTCATCATCTACAATTAGTATCTTTGACATATTTTTCTTTCCCTATCCGAGCAAGGTGACGCTGTCAGGGATGCGGGGCACGTCATTTGTATACCACATCCCTGATTTGCACAACAGAGGCTGTTACTTTTCCAAAAGGCTGGTGCTAACCTTCTGAATCGATTCGGCAGGATGGTTTTTTTCGATAAAGATGTCTTACCCGAACAATTCCATGTGAATTTTCGTTCCTGGTTTATTTCTTGAATGGATCAGCATAACCCGTGTAAAACAAGGCGGGGTCCGCACGGTCCAGAAGAAAATCACGAATGAGGTTGGTGAGCAGGGTGGCATTTTCTGGCTTACTCCAAACCCTGTGGCTGGCGCCTGTCAAAGGAAAAAAGACAACACTATCAAAGAAATTCTCATAGTCCTTGTGAATGGGCCAGGGAACAAGACCATCATCCGGGTGAACAACCAACACCGGGCTTGCATTGGCGTTGATCAAACTGTCCGAATAGTCAGGTGACTGCTCGATACTTTTATTAATTGCCTGCGAGGCAAAACTCAAGCCTGTGGATTTCCGAGGAGTATCAGCAGTTATTGCCTCTTTGGCAACAGCCCCTTGAAGCAATTCCTCAACATAGAAGGATACCTCTTCATGCTTCCCGAAAAGAGGCATGCCATCTTTATCGAGCAAAACCATCATGAGGATTCCTCGAATATTCTCCCTCAAGGAGAGGTTGGCTAAAAAGAGTGACGGTTGTTTACCAGTCTCGCCTTCCTGGGTTGCATACTCATCCTCCAATATTTTTGCCAGTTTGGGATCCAGGGTAGCCGCGGACTTTAAATTTCCATTTTCCAAATCGTACAATGGGCTGGTATCCAACAACACCAGCCTGGCAATTTGCTCGGGGTAAAGCGCGTCCACGCGTCCCAGAAGCGCGCCAGCATAGGAGTGACCGATCACATAGGCTTGTGGGGTTCCAATCCGATCCAGGATTTCATGAACGCGGCGGACATCTTCGTCAATCGTCAGCAGCGAGGGGTCGAAGGTGTTCAGCGACGAGTTGCCGGATGAGTAATGATCGAAAGTATATACATCAAACCCTTGCGCCGCCAACTGCTTCAAGAATTCCATTGTTGATGGGCTTACTGGCCCGCCGGGTCCGCCGGGCACGAACAAAATTGGCGTCTCGGAGATTTTTGTCTCGGGAGGAAAATGATACAAGGCGATTTGTTCCCCTTTGGAGAGGGTGATCGTCTCGTGTGGAACGTCGGCGTTCTCAATCCTTGGCGTGTTGATCGGAACACCGAAAATTGCAATTGCGACTGCCAAATAAATGGCTACTGCAATAATCGTCATTGGACCTTTGCGGCTCAGCAACGGCAATTTTCCTGAGAGCTTGTAAAGCAAATTTGAGGCGCCAAAAAACAGTAACCCAACCAAAAGGCTGGCGACAGCCACTCCTCCCCAAACGCCGATGGATCGGATCGTGAAGTAAATGGTAACGCTGCCAAGAGCCCAGGCGAGAATGAGCATGACAAATGTCAAAAGCGTGAAGAAGGCGTATTTGGCACTTCGGACAAGTTTGGACATGGTAGTTCTCCTAAAAACGAGCAAGCATTGTGGTAATCATCCAGTCGTGAGAAAGTGTCTCATGGCTGGATGATCAGGCGTTATTCACTAATTTCCGGCACTGCTTCCTCATACAACCAGGCATCGAAGAAGTCGCTCAATTCCTGCCCGCTGATTTTTTCGGCAAGGTCAATAAATTCCTGTGTCGTGACGTTGCTGTCTTTGTACGTTGCGTAGTAAGTTCGCAGGAGTTCATCGAAATTCTCCACGCCGATTTGCTGGCGCAGGGCATAGAGGGTCAGCGCGCCGCGCTGGTACACGCCGTGATTGAACAGGGCGTCACTGCCGGGATTGCCGGGCGGAGTGATTTTCACCTCTGGAGCGTTAATCGGCAGATCGGGCAACAGTGTGAACAAGAAAGTAAGGAGACTTTCTTGTGTGACGGGGACGTCTTTGAGCGACAACGCCTCGAGCATGGCTATATAATCATCCCGAGTCAGCTCGGTTTCACCGAGCGAATACGGCTCCAGCGCAGACATGAAATCCTGCCAGGCAATCCCATCCGCAGGGATTTTACCGACAATTTCATTTATTTGGTCCTCGGTCAGGGCTCCCTTTGGAAGCGCCAGCAGGAAGTTCTTCACCTGATCGGGAAGCAGATTGAGGGCGGAAAGATCGAACGTTTGAAGCGCGTCCATCGCCCGCTGGAAATTCACATTTTTGAAGATAAATTTGGGCACATCCTTAAGACCATCCGGAATCACGCTGGCATCTTGGATCTCTGGCGCACCATCTGCTGGACTGGGGTTTATCCCTGCTCCAGACATATCTCCATGTGCAACGTCGTTCCAGCGTTTGGCGGCGTAATTGAGGCTCATACCGTTGGCATGTTCGTCCCACAGCGCGGAGGAAAACGTGGCAAAACCTTCGTTGAGCCAGATATCTTTCCACTGCTTCAAACTGACGCTGTCACCGAACCACTGGTGCGCCAGTTCGTGTGCGACGATGTGTTCGGCTTCAGAGGGTGGCATAGTCACCAACATGTTCCCGTAGGTTATAAGTATCTGGGTTTCGAGCGCGCCGCCCATATCAACGCGGGTGACGATACCGCCATACGACTCATACGGGAATGTGCCAAATTGCTGGCTAAAATACTCAATCATCTCAGGCTGGCGGGCGAAGATCAGCTCACACTGCGCAGCATATTCTTTGGGACAGTAGTTGGTGATGGGCAGACCGTCAGGTCCTGTTTGGGTTTGGGTGACGTAATCCTTGACGATGTTCAACGTCACGAGGTAACTCGCCGCGCGGTCGGGCATCTGCCAGGTGTAGGTCTGCGTGCTGTCATTGTTTTTGGTAACGCTTTCACGCGTCCCGCCCATGATGACTTCATACGGCTCGGGGACGGTGATGTTGAAGGTGTAGGTGGCTTTGTCGCTCGGATGTCCGTTGACGGGATACCACAACCACGCCGCCGTCGGCTCGCCGTGAACGTAAATATCGCCGCTGGCGTTTTGCCAGCCGCTCAGTTCTACTGCCTTCGCCAGCTTCGTTTCGGAGGGCTGTCCTTGGTACTTCACTTCGACTGTGAACTTCTCACCGTTGGCGATGGGCTTGGCGGGAGTAATGGTGAGTTCGCGGTCTTTCTGGGAATATATGGCGGTTTCACCGTTGACGGTGATTCCGTCAATCTGGAGAGTATTGAAATCCAGGTTAAACTGGCTCAATTCCTGAGTCGCCACCGCTTCAATGGTGGTCGAGCCAGCGATGGAATTTTCCTCCACATTGACGGCAAGTCTCACGTTGTAATGTTGGACATCGTAGCCGCCGTTGCCTGCCTGTGGGAAATATTCATCGCCGATGCCATCCGCGCCCGCAGTTGGGTTTAATGCGGGGGCGCAGGCGTTCAGCAAAATCAGGAGCAGGGTGAAGGTGATGAAGATGGTTTGTTTGTTTTTCATATCTTTGCCTTTCTTTACTTCAAATGTGATTAACATTTTAGCCACCACATCTGAAGGAGTTCTGAAGAACAACCCAAGAATCTCTGGAAACCATCTCTGGTTGGGATATTTGAGTAATAAAACCGAACTTTTCATCCTGATTCCGGGTATATATTTACAGAATGAAACGGAAAGAAGAACCCCAGTTGGAATCAATGCTGATCCGCCGCTGCCAGGCTGGTGACCAGGATGCCTTTGAACAGTTCTTTGAAAGGTATAAAAATTTCGTCTTTCATACGGCATTCCTGATATTGAACAACGTTCACGACGCGGAAGATATATTGCAGGATGTCTTCGTTCAGGCGCATCGCTCAATGGATAGTTATGACCCAGCCAAAGGAGCGCTCTCTACCTGGTTGCATCGTATCACGGTTAATAAATGTCTCAAACGGCGGATGCACTGGTCATTTTCCGTCACAAGGCTCGAAGAAATCCCTGAGCAGGATTTGACAATTAACAGCCAAAATACTGATCGCGACTCAGTTCAACAAGCGTTGAGTAAATTGAGCGTCAAATTGCGCGCCGTTGTCGTCCTGCGTTTTTATTGGGAACTTTCCTATTCTGAAATGTCCGAAGTGCTGGATCTGCCGCTTGGCACGATCAAATCCCGCCTCAACTATGCATTACAAGTTTTACAGACAAACTTGAAAGATGAATTTGATCCTGCCATTTACTCCATTGAGGAGAATGCAAAATGAACTGCCCACAAGTTAAAGAACTACTGCCCGCTTACTTGGATAACGAGATCAATCCATCGGAACGTCGGTTGATTCAGGCGCACCTGACCGGGTGCAAAACCTGTCAACGGGACTTGGCGCTTCTTTCCCGGACCCGAGGTCTGGTCAGCCAATCCCTCAGCAATCGAGCCGCCCAAACGGCTCCCTCCCTTCAGGCACTGAGCCGCCTGCAGGCGAGGCTCGCGGACGAAGCGCAACGTCCGTCTTCACGGCTCATGGCGTGGTTCAGGCGTTCGGCGCCGTTCGCCCTCCGCGCACAATCCAACCCACAAGGAACATTCACTATGAAAACAAAATTTGCACTATCTGCCATCGCCATGCTGTTGGTCCTGGCAGCGACCGTTGCCTTTGTCCCGCCGGTGAGGGCGCAGGCTGAAAAATTATTCGACATGGTTTTTTCCACAGCCTCGATCCGGGTTGAAGATCCATCGCAACTTCCCGGCTACTTGTCCGAGTTCAACAGCGGACCCGTTGCGGGCTTCGCTCAAGTAGGCAATGGTCAAAACGGAAAAATCGTGGATATCTATCAGGACGGTGACCGCTTCCTCATCTTCACCCGAAGCGACGCGTCTAATACCTCTCTGCCCGAGGGCGAGGCGACGACTGTCAATGGACAACCTGCTATATTGAACACAAGTCTTGCTGGCGAATATCGCCCAGATTTTCCCGCCATGGTTGGTTCGGTGTCCTCAAATGGAGAGCCTTCTGATAACCAACCCGCTCCCAACCCGCCTGCCATTGTCATCAACTACACCAACGCCAATAAACTGACCTGGGTGGATGGCAACACCAGGTATGAGATGCTCTCCAACCTTTCCATCGAAGAGATGGTGAAGATCGCCGCGGAGTTGGCGCACGCAAAGTAACAAATCCCGAACAAGAGATAATCATACAGGACGTATTTTCCAATACGTCCTGTATTGTTTAACCGGGGCAGGGACGCTTTCCCTTGTGGCCTGCTTTTGAGCGCTTTTGCGTATGGACTCAATCAGATCGACACTTCCAACTTTCTGGGTAGCATTACCTCACTCGATGTATAGCCCTTCCTGCTGACAGCAGTCATCCTTCATGTAAACTACCACCGCCAAAGGCGGTGGTAGTTTACTGGATCCTTTCGTATGTAAATTTTGGATGATCAAAAATCTGACATCCAGGGAATAACCAGTTTCAAGTCTGATCGGGCAACCAAACTCGAAACTGATGAATCGGCACCGGGATGCCAGCTACCAGCCAGTACACTTCATCGGCACGGGAGGCGATGTGCTGGTTGGCGCGACCCAGAGCATCGCGATAGATGCGCCCCGATGGATAGGGCGGCACCAGACCCAGACCAACTTCGTTGGAGACGATAAGCCATTCCTGTTCGCTCCGTTGAATAGCCGTCAACAATTCGTCAACCTCCTTATTCGCGGAACGCGCAAATGACGCTTCATCCACAAGGTCATCCTTCAAAAATTGTACGAGCAAATTTGAAATCAATAAAGTGACACAATCCAGGATGACGATTTCCGATTGTATTCCTCCCACATGCGGTGCAATGCCAAACGGAATCTCAACCGTCTGCCAGTGTGCAGGGCGTTCTGCTTTGTGAACTTTTATACGCACGGACATCTCATCGTCCAATGCCTGCGCCGTGGCAAGAAAGGTGACAGGTTTGCCCGTCGCTTCAGCGAGCCTCAGCGCATGGGATGATTTTCCGCTACGCGCCCCGCCCAGGATAAAGGTTATTTCTCCCATATGATTGCCTCCAGTAACTTCATATTCAAGGAGCCTTCCACAGCGTTCGCAAGTGTCTCCAAGGATTCTTCAAAGCGGTCAGAATGGGACGATGGCCCGCCCCGCCAGCCGAGGCTTTTTAACCAGGCATGACGAAACGAGTCATTATGAAATAGTCCGTGCAGATAGCAGCCCCACACGTTGCCGTTGGATGAAACGCATCCATCGGGGACCTTGACCTGCTCGCCATTGCGAGAGGCAATTTCCAGCCAATGAGTTTGACTCTGAGTCTCGCCCGCATGAATCTCATACCCTTCCACAAATTCTCCTGTCAGGGAGGCAAAATGCAAAATCTTCGCGCGCACCTGATATGTGGCTTTCTGTCTGACGAAAGTCGTTGTCACAGGCAACAAACCCAATCCTGCAATTGAATCATTCTGTGACTCAACATGGAATGGATCGATGATCGTTTGCCCCAGCATTTGGTATCCGCCGCAAATACCAACCACCGCACCGCCTGACCATGCAAATCGAATTATGGCTTCAGCGAGTCCTGTTTGCCGCAGCCAGTTCAAATCAGCCATTGTGCTCTTGGTGCCAGGGACGATGATGGCATGTGGCTTCCCCAACCCATCCACCGAATCCACGTGGCGGATGTGAACGCCAGGTTCCGCGCGCAGTGGGTCGAAGTCATCAAAATTGGAGATGCGCGGCAAAGCCAAAACGGCAATGTCTGTTTGGGATGTTGAAGCAGGCCGGGCGGCGAACGAAGCGACTTCTACAGAGACGGCGTCTTCGTCGGGCAGGGAAAGCTCCCTCAAGTAGGGAATCACCCCCAGTACGGGAATATTCCCCTTCTCTTCCAGAATTTGAATACCATCATCGAAAAGGGAAAGGTCGCCGCGAAATTTGTTGACAATAAGACCGCGCACCAGATTACGTTCATCGGGTTCAAGCAGCCAGAGTGTGCCAAGCAATTGAGCAAAGATCCCGCCCCGATCAATATCCCCAACGAGCAACACAGGCGACTCGGCGTAACGCGCTACTGCCATATTGACAATGTCGCCGCGTCTGAGATTGAGTTCGGCGGGGCTGCCCGCGCCTTCCATGATGACGAGATCATATGCACTGCGCAGCCGATCCAGTGCAGCGGTGACATGCTCCCAAAGAACGACTTTCTTCTCGTAATAAGTTTTGGCTTCAAGCGTGTGCCAGGGACGACCGTTCAGAATCACCTGCGAGCGCGAATCCGCTTCGGGCTTGATGAGGACAGGGTTCATATCTGTTATGGGAACAATGCCAGCAGCGACGGCTTGTAATGCCTGGGCGCGCCCGATCTCGCCGCCATCGGAACAGACAGCAGCGTTGTTGGACATGTTCTGCGCTTTGAACGGCGCGACTTTGATTCCGCGTCGCGCATACATACGGCACAGGGCAGTGACCAGCAGGCTCTTGCCCGCCGATGAACTACTGCCTTGAATCATCAATACTTTTGCCGTCATGGAATATTCTCAAGGTGGGAAGTGTCATTGAGTAAATTCAAAATCGCACCTCCAGGGTAAAAGGAAATTTTGGAAAGCGAGGCGGGCAGTACATGAAACTGCCAATACATCAGCGGGGATACATTCAACGCCAGGCAAATCGACACCTGCAAAACTCCGCTGTGCGCGACGATCAAAATCGTTTTGTTTTTATGGATCTCGAGCAAATCATCCAGAAGTGATCGCACGCGCCCGGCAAAATCCGAGAGTGTTTCACCGTTGGGCGGGGCGTTGTGAAAAATATCGTCTTCCCATGCTTGAAGGGCGCCGGGATATCTCTCCTTGATTTCGGAATAGGTTAATCCTTCCCATTCGCCAAATTTTAGTTCGCGCAGGCGAACGTCAAATTGAACACCCGACCTGCGAATCATGCTGGCGGTTTCAGCGGCGCGGAGCAGATCACTGGCATAGACCATGTCAAAGGATTGATCCGACAAACGCTGCGCCAATGATTTCGCTTGTTGTTGTCCAACTTCATTCAGTGGAATATCGACGTGCCCTTGAAAACGTTGGGCGCGATTCCAGTCAGTTTGTCCGTGACGAATGAGATAGAGGTTCATATTACATCTCGTAGGTCGGCAAGCGCGTTCAACAAGCAGGTATTTTCGATGCGTGTGCGCGTTGCAATGCGGACATATTCGGTCAGGCCAAACGAAGCACAATCGCGGACAAGAATTCCACACTTCAATAAATTTCGGCGGAATTGCGCGCCATTTCCAACGGGGAGCAGGAAGTAATGCGTGTGTGATGGGACGGGAATATACTCCAACTTTTTCAAGCCTTGAACTAGATTTTCTTTTTCCGAGCGGAGTTGCGTCAGCGTTTCAGAAAGATGTTTTTCGTCCCGCAAGGCTGCCAGCCCTGCCACCTGGACCAATGCGTTGACATTCCAGGCGGGACGCACATTTGCCAGCTTATCCATCCACTCAGTATCACCAGCCGCATAACCAAGCCGCAGCCCCGCAATGGCGTGATCCTTGGTCATCGAACGCAACACCAGGATATTTTTTTGTCGAAGCGAGACGGCAGATCGCATTTTAGGCACAAACGCCAGATATGCTTCGTCTACCACAAACAAAGTCGTAGGATGATGTCCTGCCCATTCATCCACATGATCCAGTGGAAGAACCTGGCCCGTAGGGTTGTTCGGGCTGCAAAGAAAAACCAGTTGGTATTCCAGCGCATTTAATATTTGCCCAATTTCATTGAACTGGATGGCAAACCCTGTTTCGGGACCGGCTCGCCAGTGATGGACATTGGCTCCGACCAAGCGCGCCGAACGCTCATACTCCCCGAAAGTGGGTTCAAGGATCAGAACATTGTCCCCCCGCTTCAGAAAGGCGAATGCTGTCAGTTGGATCAACTCAGCCGTGCCGTTGCCGATGATGATTTCTTCTGTTGGAACATTCAGCCGCATGGACAGAGCGCGGCGCAAGGCAAGCGATTCGCGGTCCGGATAGCGCTCCAATGGCACGGTTAGGATCGCCTCCCGAACCCGT
This sequence comes from Candidatus Villigracilis sp., assembly GCF_057083605.1. Lineage (NCBI taxonomy): Bacteria > Bacillati > Chloroflexota > Anaerolineae > Anaerolineales > Candidatus Villigracilaceae > Candidatus Villigracilis > Candidatus Villigracilis sp. The sequence continues at coordinate 24,030 of NZ_JBXMTI010000020.1, forward strand.
GGCGAGGCTCCGTACGGGTTGCTGTTGACGCTGAAGTCCAGGACTTCGTCAGGATGAATGCCAAGTCGTTCAAGTTCAGCAAAGTCAAGCGCGCCGTGATGGGAAGGTTTAACGCCAGGCAGCATACACACTCCCAATGACAATGGGCAGCGCCAACAGACCGATCGCAGCAAATAGTAATCGGCGCGAACGGCTCAGGTCAGCCACTGTCGGCAGGCGCAAACCTTTTCCCAGTTGATAATACCCCACCTTCTCCAGTTCCACGCCAACCGCGCCTGCCATTGCGCTCATAGGCACGCCTGCATTGGGACTGGCGGTAGCGCGTGAGTCACCCCACATGATCTGCCAGGCACATTTGAGGTTTCCTCCAATCCAGGGAGCGCATAAAGCAATCAGCAACCCCGTCAGCCGCGCGGGAATGAAGTTCAAAACATCGTCGAAGCGGGCAGGGAATTTACCCAGCCATTCGCGCTCATCATCGTGGTAACCCAGCATGGAATCGGCCGTGTTGGCGAAGCGATAGGCAAAGGCGGCTGGTAACCCGCCGATGAGGTAAAAGAACAACGGCGCGATGATTCCGTCTGAGGCGTTTTCGGCAACCGATTCGATGGCGGCGGCACAGACTTGCGATTCGTTTAATTGCGACGTGTCACGACTAACCAAGTGCCACGAGAGCGAGCGCCGCGCTTCGGGAAGGTCATTTCTCTCCAGCGCGGACTGCACGTCACGCGCGGCGCGATCCAGCCCACGCAGGGAGAGCGTCAGGCTGAGGCAAAGCCCCCGAAGCAACACCCCAGCCCAGGCAGGGAGAGAATCAGCAAAGCGTTCCAGGAGAAAAGCGAATCCGCCTGTGAGTCCGACCCCGATCAGGACGATGAAAAACCCATAGGCAAATTCGACGAGATGATTCCCATGCGGACGGAAACGCTTGAGGGATGCGATCAGGCTGCCCATCCAGGCGGTGGGATGAAAACGATTTGGCGGGTCGCCAAGGAAGAGGTCAAAGAGCAGCGCGGTCAGGACGGTCATTTTATTTTCCTGCCTGGATCTGCAAAATGGATTGCCTTGTGGCGCGTGCGATCAGCCAGCCTGCCAGCGTGGCAGTGCCCGTATACTGGATTCTGGTTCCTTCACCAGTAGCGGCGATGACAATCGAATCGGTAGATGTACCTGTGGCGGGATGACCATCTTTGGTGTGCAGGTCGAATTCGGACAACATGGCGGTTTTGGCTTCGGTGGCCGTGATGACCGCATTGACCAGCGCCGCCCGACTCAAACGGGCGTGAAGAACGAGGATGATATTGATCGTGCCTGTCGTTTCGGGCAGAAAAGGAGGCGTGATTCCCGCGCAAGCGGCATTGCTCATCCCCATCGTGGTGATCGCCCCAACGGTTAAGCCATGTTCCTGGAGGAAGACTGGTTTTGTGGCGTAGATGTTCGCGGCAGTCATCATGCCGATGAAGTTCTCATGAATATTCAACCCGCGGGCGAAATGCCAAATATCCGCCGCGGGATCGGAGCACATATAATTCTTGTCCACTCTGATGTTGAGGATGTGCCGCGCTTTTTGAAATCCGCCTCCCACCACACCTGACGACAATGCAAGAAACGGACGCGATGCCTCTACATGGATGTGTGTATCTGAAGAGTGAACGGAAATGCCTTTGATAGGTGTTTTCATATTTGTGTTGCATAAGCGATCAGGGTCATCATTTCCACGAATACAGTGACCGCCCCATAAAGGTCACCTGTGAGTCCAGGCAACATGCGCATGGCGTAGCGCGCAATTAGAAATGCGATAAGCGCCGCGCTGAGCATAATTCCCAAACCTGGCCAGCCAGATGAAAGCCATGCGGTGACTCCCGCGATCAGCGTGGCCAGCACGATCTCACGCCAGGTGACATTCTGCTTCAGTCCATACCCAATTCCATTCTCGCGTGCATAGGGGAAGCTATAAATCAGCAGGGTCGAAGCCCAACGTCCCAGCGTGGGAGCAAGGATCAAGGCGGGAAAAATCATTGCGGCGTTCATCGAGGACAGTGCAGCATATTTCGTAAGCAGAACCAAAACCCCACCTGCCACGCCAAATGCGCCCATATGCGAGTCTTTCATGATCTCCAACCTGCGTTCGGGGGTCCAGCCGCCGAAGAGACCATCGCACGTATCCATGAAGCCGTCGAGGTGAAAGGCGCGCGTGAAGATGACCCACACGATCAAGGTCAACGCAACGGCAACGCCTGGCAGAAAAACCGAACGGACGACAAGGTTCATTCCATACAAGGCAAAACCCAGCGCCATACCTACCAGCGGGAACCATCCCACGGCGCGTCCCATCTCCTGTGGGGTGAACACGCGTCGGATCAAGGTCGGGAAAACCGTGAGGAATTGAAAGGCAGCGATCATTGACGTCATAAGATGCTCACCTCACCGATTCGATCTTCTCGCTTACTCCTGCCTCCCCAAAGGTCGCCATTTCAGACAAGACCTTGCAAGCTGCCTCCGCCAGCGAAATCCCAAGGGCCGCGCCCGAGCCTTCGCCGAGGCGCAGATTCAAATCAAGCAATGGTTTCAAGCCAAGCCATTCGAGCATGAGCCCGTGACCATTCTCCCTGGAGCGATGGGCCGCGATCAAGTAACCTTTGCACTGCGGGGCGATGGTCATCGCGATCATAGCCGCCGCCGTGGAGATAAATCCATCCATCACGACAGGCACGCGCTTCGAGGCTGCGCCAATCATCACACCTGCCAGTCCGCCGATCTCGAACCCGCCCACCTTTGCCAACACATCGAGTCCATCCTTCGCATTGGGATGATTTCTCCCCAACCCCCACACGATTGCAGAAATCTTTCGCTCCAATCCATCATCATCCACACCTGTGCCACGCCCCGCGATCTTATCAGGCGAGACGTTCATCAAGGCACAGGCAATCGCTGCAGATGGCGTCGTATTGCCAATTCCCATATCGCCCGCGCCCAGGATGTCGGCGCCGTTGGAGATTTCGTTCAGCGCAATTTCGATTCCGCTTTGAATGGATTCCTCCGCCTGATCACGTTTCATGGCCGGACCCTGAGCCAGGTTCATCGTCCCCGCGCCGACCTTTCGCCGAATCAAGGCCTGGCTGGCAGCAGGAATCTCGCTGGCAACGCCCATGTCCACCACAACGACGTTTGCGCCAACATGACGCGCCAGCACATTGATCGCCGCCCCGCCCGAGAGGAAGTTCAATACCATCTGTGGCGTTACCTCCTGCGGATATGCGCTCACGCCCTCAGCGACAACCCCGTGATCACCAGCCATGATGATGATGGTCTTGTTCCTGATGACAGGCATGGGCTTTCCCATCACACCCGCCAGTTGGATGGATAGTTCCTCCAGCCGTCCCAAACTTCCTGCAGGCTTGGTGAGCATACTTTGGCGTTCACGCGCCCGCCGCATCGCGGCTTCATCGAGTGGCTGGATCTGTTGGATGGTCTTTGTGAATTGCATGATTTGCTCCTTTGTGTGTATTTCCTGATCAAAACTCCACACCCGCCTGCGCCTGGATGCCCTGTTGGTATGGATGCTTGATCTCCGCCATTTCACTGACCAGATCGGCATACTCCATCAGTTCCGGCAGCGCGTCACGTCCGGTGATGATCAGGTGCAAGTCAGCGGGTTTGTTGACTGTTAACCAATCTATGGTTTGGGCGGCATCCAGCCAGCCAAATTTCAAAGGATAGGTAAATTCATCCAGAACGATCATGTCATAGTTGCCGCTGATGATTTTTTCCTGCGCCAGTTCCCAGCCTTTACGGGCGCGGGCGGTGGTTTCATCCATATCCTTTGAAAGCCAGGTAAAGCCATCCCCGCTAATATGCCATTCGATGCCGAGTTTTTGGGCGGCTCTCACCTCGCCCCATTTTCCCGTCTCTGATTTGATGAATTGAATGACACACACGCGCATCCCGCGTCCCCAGGCACGCAGCAAGGTGCCAAATGCTGCGGTGGATTTCCCTTTGCCGTTGCCAGTGTTGATGATCACAAGTCCTTTTTTACTCATAACATTTTCTCCTTTAGCCATAGTACAAACCTCAATGCGATGTTTTTCATAATGACGCGTGCGAGACATGGGCTCTTTGCATGAAGCGCCTCTCCTTCATTTCCATGCAATCTTTTGGTAGAGAATGGACCCTCTTCCATCGGTTCCCATGCATTCTCCGGCGAATCAGGGTGATGCCTGCTGAAAGGATGGCCATATTTCTGAAACATCACCACACTCCTTGGTGTTTAGCGCGGCGCAACACCCACAAAAAAAACGGCGCGCCCGCCAGCGCGGTGATAATGCCCACAGGGATCTCCTGGGGAGCGAGGATGACACGCGCCAGGATATCGGAAACCAGCAGGACAGTCGCGCCACCCAAAACCGCGAGGGGAAGTAATTGTCTGTTATCGGGACCGGCCCAAAGTCGGATGAGATGCGGAACCACCAGTCCGATGAAACCGATGATGCCCGCAAACGATACCGCCGCGGCAGTGGCAAGCGAAGCGGCGATCAATAGAGTGGTCTTTGTGAAGGGTACGTTCAGACCAAGTTGCTGCGCCTGCTCATCACCAAATTGAAGCAGGTTGAGCGAGTGTCCATGCAACAGGAGAAAGGCCAGCCCGATGGTCAGATAGGGAAGCATGGCAGCGATGGATACCCAGCCCAGTTGGATGGAACCACCCATCAGCCAACTCACAGCGCGGCGTAATTCGCCTTCGGAACGCAGCATGAGGAAGGATGTGAGCGAGACCGCAAAAGAGGAGACAGATACGCCGGCAAGAATGAGTGTGGTTGTTGGAATCACATTTCCCGTACGCGCCAGTAGATAGACAACAGCAACCGTCAACAATGCCCCAATGAATGCGGCCAGCGGAACTGCCATCAGTCCCCAGAAGGTGTACGGCCATTTCACGCTCATCGCAATCACAGCCCCCAACCCAGCTCCGGAGGCTACACCAAGCAGATATGGATCGGCCAACGGGTTGCGAAACAACCCCTGATATGCCGCCCCACTCCCGCCCAGTGCCATACCAGTCAGCGCTATCAATACGGTGCGCGGCAGGCGAATCTTCCAAAGGATGGAGGTCGCCAACTGCGTGCCATGCCCGCTTAAGGCAGCCAGCAGATCGGAGGGCGGAAGGAAGACCGAGCCGATTGCCAGGCTGATACACAGGGCAAGCATAAGGAAGAAGGTGGAGAAAACAAAGAAGCGCATAAATGTATTGATGGACACACAGGGAATTTATCCTTGTGTGTCCATCTCCTTCCATACTATTGCACTGGCGCAAGCTCGGGGTGCAGGATGGCAAACAGCGCTTCCAGTCCATCCACCAGACGCGGGCCTGGACGGCTGGACAGATTGTCATCAAAGGGGAAGATGTTGCCTTCCTTCACCGCTGTCAACTCGCCCCATCCTTCGCGTCCGCCAATGGACTCAACTGTTACCCCCCACTTGGCGTTACCCAGGATAATAAAATCAGGATCCTGTTTTACGATTTCCTCCGCGCTGATTTGTGCGAAGGAATCGGAAAGCACGCCGCCGATGTTGACACCACCCGCTTGCGCAATCAAGGAATCCATAAACGTGCCAGGACCGCTCGTCCAGGGTTTGGATGGGTCGGAACCATCTATTTCATAGAAAACGGTCGGCTTTTCGGTTAGCCCTGCCACCTTCTGCTGGACCGCCTCCACCCGTTTCTGAAGCGATTCGACCAAATCCGCTGCTTCGCCTTCATGCCCCGTCAATGTTCCCATAATGTGCAGGTGTTCATACATTCCTGCAAAGTCTGTGGGATTTTCAAAAAAGTACACGGTCACGCCCAGATCTTCCAATGCCTTGATCTGTTCAGGGCTGTTGATCCCCGCTGCCACGACCAAATCAGGGTTGAGAGCGAGGATGGCTTCGGTATTCAAGTTCTGATATGTGGAGCCAATACTGTCAACCTGCAAAGCATCTTCAGGATAGTCGGAATTTTCATCGCGCCCTACAACCTGGTTTCCGGCGCCAATGGCGAAAAGAATTTCGGTCAACGAGGGGGCCAGCGAGACGACATGTTGGGCAGGCGTGGCGAGAGAAACTTCTCGTCCCAGTCCATCGGTAAAGACAATGGAGTTATTGACGACCGTCTCTGTGCCAGGAGGTGCGGTGGCCGGAACATCAGTGGCCGGCGCGGTTACCATTGGCGCTTCAGACGGGACAGCAGTTGCCGGGGAACATGCTCCCAAGACCAGCATGAGCAGGAGCATAACGAACAGAAGGGTTTTGCGAAACATACATTTTCTCCAAAAAGTGGTATGGTGTGAAACAAAATCCCCTGCCGAGATGGGCAGGGGAGGTGGGAGCGTCAATCCAAGCTGGACTGTTCTCCACCTCCTTTCCGCGAGAAGTGGTTGAACTGATTCAGAGCGGGCGGCCTGACTTGGTTAGTTGGGTAGTTTGTCAGTTCGATAGTTTGGTAGTTCAACTACTCAACTATGTAACTATTCAACTACATAACTAACTTCACAGTTGCGCGACAGCGCCGGACTTGCACCGGACTTCGCCGTTTTCTGAGTCATCATATTATGGTGATTTGTTCGATAGTAAATGCAATCTGACTATTTGAGAATAAGGGGATGCGATTTTTCGAATATGGATTTACCTCAAATGTGAAATTGGAGTGTCAGAAAGAACAAAAAACCCTTATCTCGCGATAAGGGTGGCATGAAAACTTCGGCAAAAAAACAAGGCAGTCATGGTCTCCGTCTCCCATGTGCGAGGATCTGGCAAACACAAGCAAGGCGGGCGACCTGACTTATCAATAGAAATTGAATCACAGTTGCGCTACAGCACCGGACTTTCACCGGTTTCGCCATTACCGTCCTCACCATCCGGGGTGAAGGACACCTTGATTGCTAACTATATTCAATTGTGGCTGGAGTTTATCCTTAGTGAGGATGACTGTCAAGTGAATCATGCTTTCCGGCCATTCGCCAAACAGGTCTTGTTCGCGGGGATGTCTGAAAAAAGTACACCAATCAAAAGCGGCGGAGAGTTCTCTCCGCCGCCTACGTTGCCGCCTACGTTCGTAAACGAAACTTATACCCATACACGATCAGCCCACGTTCGTCACCGTCGTTGCGCATCTTGCGGGTGACCATTTCAACGGGCATGCCGATTTCCACGGCGTTATTGTCCACGTCGGTGAGTTGGGCGGTGATCATGGGACCCT
>NZ_JBXMTI010000021.1:0-24116 GCF_057083605.1 Candidatus Villigracilis sp.
GTCACAGATTTGGGTTAGAACCGTTTAACGTTGAAACGTTTGAACGTTTGCACGTTCAAACAAAAGAGGACTGAAATTATGTCAAATACAAAAGTAGCACTCCCCACCGAGCATTGCGAAACCTGCCCTGCATTTACACAATTGGAGCAGATGGGAATCAAGGTCGGAGATTTTGACCGCGTAGTTGCATTGGCTGGAAATCCCAACACGGGAAAATCCACACTATTCAATGCTTTGACTGGATTGAAGCAGCACACAGGCAACTGGCCCGGCAAAACCGTGACCCGCGCCGAAGGTGGATTTGAATTCAACAAGCTGCGCTACAAATTAGTTGACCTGCCCGGGACTTATTCATTACTCTCCGCTTCACAAGATGAGGAAGTGGCGCGAGATTTTATTTTGTTTGGGCAACCAAGCTGCACAATTGTTGTGACCGACGCAACCTCATTGGAAAGAAATTTAAATCTTGTTTTACAGGTTATGGAAATCACCGAGCATGTTGTGGTAGCGATCAATTTAATGGATGAAGCAAAGCGAAAAGGACTCGAAGTGGACGCGCGTTCATTAAGCCGCGACCTGGGAGTCCCTGCGATTGCGCTCACCGCGCGGACTGGTGAAGGAATTCATACTTTACTAGGTGCAGTCGCGGATGTGATCGAAGGCAAAATAGTTACCAAACCTTTGCGCGTGGGTGGCACCCCCGAATTCCAAAAAGCTGTCAGCGAACTCGTGCCAATGATCGAGCAGATAGCGCCTGGGATTCCAAACGCACGCTGGCTTGCAATCCGTTTATTGGATGGTGATGCACGCGTGCAGAAAGCCCTCTCTTCAGGTGAACTCTCTGACATTGTCTCACGTCAACAAGGCGAAGATGTGCCTAATTGTCATTGATTACTGTCTGCGTTTATCTCGACGCGAGAAGATGTCGGTTGAGGGTAGGCAGTGATGAATCTTCGTCTTGAGCGGAGTGACGAGCACTCTCCGAGGAACACAGTCGAAGGACAGTATTGCTTGTAAAAAGTAATTGTCTGAATCCCTGTCCTTCGACTACGCCGCACAAAGACAAGTGCGTGCGGCTCCGCTCACATTGTCCCGATGCAGTTTCGGGAGGACGTAGACATAAATAGGAAAAATAACATGGAAGCAAATGATATTTTAGCAAAAGCAGAATCATTACGAAACAATCTTTCTACAGGATTTCGCGATGAGATCGTGAAATCACTTTATTCAGAAGCGGAGCAAATCGCGAGACGCGCAGTCAAAGCTGCTTCGGATAAAAAGTATGACCTCGATCAAAGAATAGATCGTCTGGTCACGTCTCCATATACAGGACTGCCGATAATGCTGATTCTGCTAAGCATTATCATCTGGCTCACGGTTTCAGGCGCGAATGTTTTATCAAACGCAATCGCGGTTGTATTATTTGCCGTCGGTGACTGGGGTCGCGCACTCTTCACTCAAATTGGATTGCCGTGGTGGATCACAGGTTTTATTTGGGATGGTGTGTATCTTGGCCTGGCGTGGGTCGTCAGCGTAATGCTGCCACCGATGATGATCTTCTTCCCAGCCTTCACGTTTTTAGAAGACCTCGGTTATCTTCCGCGTGTAGCATTTAATCTCGACTGGATGTTCAAGAAGACAGGCGCGCATGGAAAACAATCTTTAACAATGGCAATGGGATTTGGATGCAACGCGGCAGGCGTGATCGCGACTCGCGTGATCGACTCTCCGCGCGAAAGGCTGATCGCGATCCTCACGAATAACTTTGTCCCATGCAATGGGCGTTTCCCGACTTTAATTATGCTTGCTACTGTTTTCGTGGCAGCCTCCTTCCCTCCAGCTTTGACCTCCTTCATCGCCGCTGGGACAGTTGTTGGCGTGGTATTGATCGGTGTTGCATTCACCTTCCTCGCCTCGTGGATATTATCCAAAACCGTATTGAAAGGCGAAGCATCCGCATTCACTTTGGAGCTACCTCCCTATCGTAGACCAAACGTCAGTCGCATTTTATACACATCCATTATTGACCGCACCATCTTTGTACTATGGCGCGCCATGCAGACCGCCGCTCCTGCGGGCGCGATCATTTGGATACTTGCGAATATTTCAGTTGGCGATTCAAATTTAGCACGCGCGATTGCAGATTGGTTAAATCCATTTGGGTTATTGCTTGGCTTAGACGGCGTTATTCTTTTGGCATACATCATTGCTATTCCTGCAAATGAGATCGTCGTCCCAACCATGATGATGGTCTACATAGGTGCAGGCATGATGATCAACGGGCCGTCATCGAACAACGCAATTTTTGACCTGCTCGTGAACGGCAACGGCTGGACCATACTCACAGCAGTCAACTTGATGCTGTTCGCGCTGTTACATAACCCATGCGCCACAACAATCATGACAATTTACAAAGAAACCAAGTCGTTGAAGTGGGCCACCTTGAGCGTTGTAATGACTTTGGGCACAGCATTTTTAGTGACCTTTATAACAGCAAGCATCGCAAGGCTGTTGGGCTGGGCATAGCTTATAAAAGCGACTGTTACAGATAGGGCTGAAGCAGCCGTCCTCGGCGGCTTTTACATGTCAGACAAATGCTATGCGCGCAAGCCCAACTTGACAACCTTTTTATTCCGCGATAATATATGAATACTTGCTCATATATTCACGCATCATGAAACTTACCGAACTCAAAGCCATCCAACTAGCCGAACTCTTTAGCGCCCTTAGTGACGCCAGCCGCGTGCGAATTATCTCACTGCTCATCGAAGGCGAGATGAGTGTCAGTTATCTGGCGGAAGGACTCAAAATGACCGAGTCTGCCGTTTCGCACCAGTTACGTGGGCTGAGGCAGATGCATCTCGTCCGCGCGCGGAAATCAGGCAGGCAGGTTTTTTATTCCATCGATGATGACCATGTTTCACGTCTATTCGCACTCGGGCTGGATCACGTACAACATGGCTAATTGAATACCACTCAAATCAGGAGAACTCATGAAATCGAATTTACGCGCATGGCTATTGATCGCATTCTTAAGCAGCATTCTATATGGATGCGGCCCCGCCGAAAATCGCTCCTTTGCAGGAATATGGACAGCTAATATCGGCAATGTTAGCTTCACACAAAACGGGACCGAGGTCGTGGGGGTAATCGAAGGCTATGGTGGTGTCTGGCACGAGACCTTCTCAGGAACTATCAACGAAAATGGCGAGGCAGTTTTTGATACGGAAGTGCTTGGCGCTTTTACCCTCTTCCTTGATGGTGATATGTTCAAATCAAAATCTAGTGAAATTTCGTTCTGCGGCATCCGTTCTAACGTGACGAATGAACTTCCCAGTGGCTGTGGATTTAGTGGCAAGTGGATTGTCCCTTCAAAATTTGTATATTTGCCAGGCAGCTATATGATTTTGAAGCAGGTTGAAGACCAGGTAACAGGTGACTTATACGATGGGAATGATAACATTTACGATTCCTTCGTGGGCACAGTCTACTGGGGTAAAGGATGGAGGGCCAACGGATCAACACAAGAACGCGGTGAACTCACACTGGGTATTAACAGCGCAGAAACGGGCTTTGAATTCTTGGCCGGGAATCAGCCCAATCAGCAGCAGTTGTGCGCCGTCCGCGAAGGGCAACCAAGCGCCTATCTCGGAAGTTACACCTGCACCCCTTAAGGAAGCGAGCCATATGTCTGGCAGTTACACTCATACTCACATCGGCGATCTAGCCAATCAAACCACAAAACGCCTCGCGCTCTCGCTCGGGTTAACAGCCGCTTTTGTTGTGGTTGAGATTATTGCGGGAATTTTTGGCAACAGCCTGGCCCTACTGACCGATGCGGCACATAATTTCACCGATGTGATCGCACTGGGACTAAGTTGGTATGCACTGAAAGTTGCCGCGCAGCCTGCACATGCTGGCAAAACTTTCGGCTATCACCGTGTGGGGATTTTAGTTGCGCTGGTGAATTCGACAACGCTGGTTTTGATTTCATTGGGGATTTTCTACGAAGCATATCACCGCTTCCTCTCCCCGCCCGAAGTTGATTCAGCGATACTGATCGGAGTCGGCACTTTGGCCTTCCTCATCAACGCTGGTACTGCATGGCTGGTCAAAAGCGGAAGTGAGCACGATTTAAACCTGCGCAGCACGTTTTTACATTTGATGGGTGATGTATTATCGACAATAGGCGCGGTCATTGCAGGCATCCTTATCGCCTTCACAAATTGGAACTGGCTTGATCCATTCGTGAGTGTGTTGATCGGTGTATTCATTTTGTGGAACGCGTGGGGAATTCTGCGCCAGTCCATTCACATTTTGTTGGAAAGCACCCCAAAAAATGTGGACATGAAAGATATGTTGGACAACCTGCTAAAAGTAGACGGCGTGCTAGGCATCCATGATTTACATGTATGGAGCATCAGCGAAAATTTACAAATGCTGTCTGCCCACATCGTTACAGATAATTTGTCAACCAGCTCCAGTATGCTTATACAGCAAGACATAAACGAGATCCTTGCACATAAATACAACATCCATCACGCCACCTTACAGATGGAGTGTGAGGGGTGCGGATACGGCCTGCTGTATTGCGATTTTGATGAAAGAAGACACCAACATCGAATTGAAACATAAAATACCTGCCCTGAAAAGATAAATTTCAGGGCAGGTATTTTTTAAAGCTAAAGTCTATTCAAGAGGTCTGCCAAAGAATTCCGCGAGTATTTCAGTGTATTCGGATGGATGGTTCAAATACGGGAAGTGCCCAACGCCTGAAAGGGTCTGCACTTCGGCAGAGGGATAAATCGCTTTCAGTTGTTCGCGCAAGGCCAATTCCACCAAAGGATCATTATCTGCATCAACGATCAGCACGGGGATGTTAAGCACATTCAAATCTGGCGACTCGAACTTTTCGACCACGCAGTGGAAGCGCCCCACCACCTGGGCCTTACTCATGCGTCCGTAACTGATCTCATTCAAGAACGCTAGAGTCAATTCATCATTTCCTGAAGCTGGATAAACGCTGCTTGCAAAACTTCCGCGCAGGACATCGATTACCAACCACTCAGGCAGAAATGGCAATGCCGCGCCAATCGTCTTATTCTTTTCAGCGATCAGATCATTTGGGGGAAACGTGTTCGAGAAAACAGCACGCAGGATTCGGTCCGGGCGATGCGCCACCAGGTACTGGGCAAAATATCCGCCAAGCGACGTCCCCACTACGTTGAATTTATCCACGCCTTCCGCATCCACTATGGATAGTACACCTGCCTCCATCTCAGCCAGAGTATCCACCGCAGGATACGTCACCGAGATAACGCGATAATTCGCTTGAAGTGTTTCCAACTGATGCCACCAGATATCATATGCACCCGTCATCCCATGCAGAAAAAGAATTGTTTCCTCCCCATCCCCCATTGATACGTACTCCCAACTCGTTCCATCGACGTCAATTGTCTTTGGAATATTCGCAGAACGAAACGCAGACAAAGACTCTACTTCAGCCGCGTCTGCTTTGGCATAGACCTCGGCAAACAGAACGCTCGGTACCGGATACAAATACACCCCCGCGATCAATATAACCAACAACACAACAAACCATTTTAGTTTTGCACGCATATCATCCTCCGAGCGCCAATTATATAATACCCACGGTCACACACCTGCCCTGGCGGGCAGTGCCAGGGAATTGCGCTTTCCACCTTCAGAAAAAGCGTAATTTGTGACCGAGTGCGGTATACACAGGCGGTTTTGTCTATCAGCATCTTGACACCCAGGTGGACATAAGTATAATCTTCTCTGTGACTATTCATATATTTTTAGTCACAGAGAAGGAGAGTTCATGCCAAAAGCATTTTCAGAACGCGAGAAAGAAACCATCCGTGCACAGATGCGGGAGAAGGGTAAAAAACTCTTCGAGAAACATGGGCTCAAAAAGACAAGCGTGGATGCACTGACCGAAGCCGCTGGAATATCCAAAGGCGCGTTCTACCTGTTTTATGAATCCAAGGAAGAACTATTTCTCGAAGTTTTGGAAAAGATCGAAAAGGAAATTCAAACTTCCATCCTTGAATTCAGCCTCAAGCCCAAAGCGGATGCGCGAAAAAATGTCAGCGAGATGCTCAAGGGATTTCTGGTCACTTGGGATGACTATCCCCTGTTGAAGAATTTCAACAAATCTGATTTTGATTATCTGGCACGCAAAATTCCTGTGCAACGTATTCAGCAACATGCGCAAAGCGACACAGAATTCACAGATAACTTTATCAAAAAGATCAAACGTGAAGGCATCGCTGTCAAGGCGTCGCCGCGAGTGGTGAGCAACCTGATCAAAAGTTTATTTTTCATCGGACTGCATCGTGAAGACCTGGGCGAGGATGCTTACGAAGAGTCGATTAACGTAATGATCGACCTCGTCGCAGGGTATGTGGTTGGAGAGTAACAATGACTTACGCAATTGAAACAAACAACTTATCAAAATATTATGGTGATGTACGTGCTTTACATCAAGTCAGCCTAAGGGTAAAGCGTGGAGAAATATATGGTTTTCTTGGTCTAAATGGCGCGGGCAAAACCACCACCATCCGCGCGCTTTTGGGGATGATTCGCCCGGGCGAAGGAAATGTCAAAGTGCTGAGTCAGGTCATCGGTCCGCATGGAAGCGGGCCTTGGGCGCAAGTGGGTCACCTTGTTGAGAGTCCAGCCGCTTACCCTGATCTATCCGTCCGCGAAAACTTAGATGTCGCGCGACGATTACATGGAATCAAAAATCCAAAAGTTGTGGATGAGGTGATGGAAAAACTTGTCATCGCCTCCTACGCAGACCGTAAAGCTGGCACGCTTTCGAGCGGAAATTTCCAACGCCTTGGGCTGGCGCGCGCCCTACTGCATAACCCTGAGTTATTGATTTTGGACGAACCGAGCAATGGGCTTGACCCTGCTGGCATTGTTGAAATTCGTGAGCTATTGATCTCACTGGCACGCGAAAACGGGACAACGATTTTTATGTCGAGCCATATTCTGACCGAAGTAAATCTGCTCGCAGATCGGATCGGGATCATTCACAAAGGTCAACTCATCGAGGAACTTGATGCGCTGCGTCTGGAAGAACTTCGCGCAAAGCAACTCATCATTAACGCGCGCGATTTGAATAAAGCTCGTGAGGCACTTGCAAGTTTTGACGTGATTGATTTGGAAGATGGACGACTCGCATTGAAAGATACCCGCGCCATTGAATCGCCAGAGACAATCGCAACGATTTTAGTAAATGCTGGTGCACCACCCACGCATCTTGCTGTCGAGCAGGAAAATTTGGAAGAATATTTTTTGAGATTGACAAAATAATATGTCGTTGCGAGGCGATGCACTTCCGCCGAAGCAATCTCCTCCGCGATGAGGAGATTGCTTCAGGCTAACGCCTTCGCAATGACATGAGAACAGGAATAACCATGAACAACTTCTTATCTGCCCTCTGGGCTGAAACCCTCAAAGCACGCCGCTCGAAAGTGCCGCTATTTACCACGTTGGGATTCTCCATCGCGCCGTTGATCGGCGGCTTGATGATGATCATTTTGAAGGATCCTGAGGCCGCAAAGTCTATGGGCTTGATCAGCACGAAGGCTCAACTTGTGGCAGGTGTGGCTGATTGGCCAACCTTCTTCAGCATTCTCGCGCAAGCCATCGCCGTTGGAGGAGGGATTCTATTTGCCATCATCACCATCTGGGTTTTTGGTCGCGAGTTCTCAGATCGCACCGCAAAAGAATTACTGGCATTGCCTACCTCACGAGAAACAATCGTCACTGCAAAGTTCGTCCTTATCGCAGTATGGACAATGGCATTGAGCATATACATCTTTGGGCTTGGGCTCGTGGTCGGCGACCTTGTCGGTATTCCCGGCTGGTCTGAGGAACTTGTCCGAACCGCATCTGTGGACGCTCTTGGCTCCGCCGTGCTGACGATTGCATTACTGCCCTTCGTGGCACTTTTCGCGAGTCTTGGACGCGGTTACCTACCAGCATTAGGGTGGATGATTTTCACCATGGTACTGGCGCAGGTTGCAGCGATTACAGGCTGGGGTGATTGGTTTCCATGGTCAGTTGCGGCGCTATTTAGCGGAGCGGTGGGGCCACGCGCAGGTCTATTGGAAATGCATAGCTATATCATTGTGACAGTTACCAGCATCCTTGGCCTGGCTGCCACATTCTACTGGTGGCGCAACGCAGACCAGACGAGGTAAACAATGTATGTCATTATCTGGAAGTTTCATGTAAAAGCGGATTGCATTACAGAGTTTGAAAAACTTTATAACGCAGACGGCGCATGGGTTGACTTATTTAAAAAGAATGACAGCTATCTCGGTATAGAACTCCTTCGCAATAAGGAAAGCCCCGATCACTATCTAACTATTGATCGATGGACTTCCCTCGAAGCTTATGAAGAATTCAAAAAAGTTTGGCAAACAGAATATGAAGCTCTCGATGCAGAGTGTGATGAATTAACTACACAGGAAGCTTTATTGGGGAACTAC
Organism: Candidatus Villigracilis sp.; assembly: GCF_057083605.1. Lineage (NCBI taxonomy): Bacteria > Bacillati > Chloroflexota > Anaerolineae > Anaerolineales > Candidatus Villigracilaceae > Candidatus Villigracilis > Candidatus Villigracilis sp. The sequence goes on from NZ_JBXMTI010000021.1 coordinate 8,529, forward strand.
GAGGAGATAACAAACAACATGCGGTAAACTTGCGTGCATGTCGAATCTCGCCGAAGTTGCCGCACTCTTCCTTAAACTTGGGTTCACAGCCTTCGGCGGGCCTGCCGCACACATCGGTATTATGCACAATGAGGTAGTCGTCCGCCGTAAATGGCTAAGCGACGAAAATTTTTTAGATTTGCTTGGCGCAACCAATTTAATCCCAGGGCCAAACTCAACTGAAATGGCAATCCACATTGGCTACCTGCGGGCAGGCTTTCTCGGCTTGCTTGTGGGTGGTTTTTGTTTTGTTGCGCCAGCCACGTTGATCGTTCTTGCCTTATCCTGGTTATATGTTCGATATGGAACCACGCCGCAACTTGAATGGCTGATGTATGGAATCAAACCCGTTGTCATTGCCATCATCGCACAAGCCTTGTGGACACTTGGAAGCAAAGCCTTCAAAAATAAATTGGCAGTCACGGTTGGCATCACCGTTTTTATGCTTTATTTTTTCAGGTTGAATGAAATCGCGTTGCTGCTCGGAGGAGGGCTAGTTATCATGCTCATCACAAACTATCAACGACTTAACAAGATCAACTCCGCCATCTTGATTCCGTTCGGCAGCACGCTTCTGGCACAAACCACCCCATTCAGCCTTTCAACTTTATTTCTGACCTTTCTCAAAATTGGTTCTGTTTTGTATGGAAGCGGTTATGTCTTGCTGGCATTTCTTCGCAACGATTTTGTTTTACGTCTCGGCTGGCTCACTGACCAACAACTGATCGACGCCATCGCCATCGGGCAGGTTACGCCAGGTCCGCTTTTCACTGCCGCAACTTTTATCGGCTATATCCTCGGCGGCACATCGGGCGCACTGCTCGCCACGCTTGGGATATTTCTTCCCTCATTTATTTTCGTTTTGATATCGAACCCGCTAATTCCCAAAATCCGCAACTCGACTTGGATGAGCGGCCTGCTGGATGGAGTCAACGCCTCTTCTCTTGGACTGATGGCTGCTGTCACTTTTCAACTGGCATTCTCCTCGCTGACAGATTTTCCCGCCGCTGCAATTGCGCTTGTTTCCCTGTTCCTGCTCCTGCGCTATAAAATCAACTCAACCTGGCTGATCGCAGGCGGTGCATTGACCGGCCTCATCATTTCATTGATTCGGTAAAATACAATATGCCTATCTCCCTCACCTACTCCAAATTTATCACCATTCCAAAATCTGCCATCGACGAAAACGGCCACGTAAACAACGTGGCCTACGTGCAATGGATGCAGGATATTGCCGTTGAACATTACGCGTCAATTGGCGGCATCCAAGCTCAGGAATCAGATGCAACCTGGGTTGTACGTGAACACAAAATCGAATATCTTTTGCCTGCGTTTGAAAATGAGGAAATTGAGATAAAAACATGGGTGGAGAATATCCGCCGTGTTCGGTCACTGAGAAAGTATGAGTTCGTCAGAAAAAGCGATGGGAAAATTTTAGTGAAAGGTGAAACCGATTGGGTATTTGTGGATATAAAGACAGGCAGCCCACGCGCCGTGACGGAAGATGTAATCAAAATCTTCAAGCAACTGCATGATTGAACGAGAAAAAGTACAAGTGCCTGGTGATCAACCCTGGGGTGTTGGCGCGAGATCAATTGCAGGCAGCAAGTCAAAATAATATCGGAAATAGGGTTGATATCCGGCAGAAAACTCAACTGGAGCTATAAAGTAAGAACTAATCCAATTGCCCCCAAAAACCTCATACTTGCTGTCATTTTGATCTTTTGATATTCTCAGCCACTGGTCATCCCCGGAACGCCCGTCCATTATCACGCAATCCTGAACTGTTAACGTCCCAACTTCCCTGCAACCGCTGCTTGGACAGGTTCTAACATTCAAGCCGTATCGGTTGGTAACACAATACAACCCATTTTGCACACTCTCAGGAACATAAACTCTTAATTTTTCAAAATCGATGGGGCGAAACTGATCCGCAATCACCCAACCGAGTTCATGTTCGGAATAATCGCTGTTGTCTTGATTTGGCGCAATCCGTAGCCAGGTATTATCCGGCATTCGAAAATCGAACATCAGGCAATCCGGGTTGCTGAGGTTGTTTAGATTCTCAAGAATGGAGTGAACCGGAGAACTTGTGTTTGGGCCCGTCCTAACCATCACGCTGTAAAAATTGGCGCAAAACAACTCGGTTAATGATTGTACTGAAGATGTTGCGGTCGGAATGAGTGGAGCCGGAGTCGGCGTTTTATTTTCGGACGAAGCCGTGGTTAATGTTTGGGAGGCTATTATCGTGGCAGCTGGGTTGGAAGGAAAAGAAGCCTGTTCTGTCGCATCGGCTTCAATTGTCAACTGGGCCAATTGAGTCTGGAGAAATGAAAAAGTTGGGTCGGCATTCGCCGCATTCTCCCCATCTTTTGCAGCAGTGCCCGGAGGGAAATATTGCAAAATGAATCCCCCAATAATAAACAAGGTTCCCACAACAGCCAACTGGATCGACTGTTTGGAGGTCAGTTGAATTTTCACCTTCTCTAATGCAATATTCTTGATAATAGCCAGAAGCACCATTCCCCCTCCGAGCAGCAATGCAATGGCAGGGAAACCAGCCTCTTTGATAAAGTCAATCATCTGAGTGCTACTCCTTTTGTGAATTATAAGCCCGAATAATGAGGGAATGATTTCTGAGAGTTTATTATTTACTCATGGCACCTTTTGCGATGCCAACAACTTCGCATACACCTTTACAAGCTTCTTCTGTGACTCGTGCCAAGTAAATTTCGTCAATGCGCGTTCAGATGCAGAATCGGCGAGGCGTTTCGAGAGTTCAAAATCATTCAACAGAGCAAGTGTTTGGCGGGCAAGGTCTTCAGGGTCATTTGGCGAAAACAAAAGCGCATCCACATCCTCGCGGACGAGTTCACGCACAATCGGCATATTCGAGGCCAAGAGCGGACGTCCCGCCGCCATGTACTCCAGCACTTTAATAGGACAGGCCCCCTGCGTAACATTCCTATCATTTAGCCCAAGTGGTGCAACACAAACATCCGCTGTTGCAATCAGGCCGGGGATTTCGTGATGCGGCACAGCAGGCTGCACGATCACATGTTCTTCCATGCCTAATTTTCTGATTTGCTTGGCAATCATCTTGCGTTGACGTGACCGTCCGCGCCCCACAATTTGGAGTCGAACAGGATGCTGTTCAAGTATCTTTGACAATGCTTTGATCACAATATCCAAACCCTGCCAATCGGCCAGCGTGCCGATATATAGCAATACTGGTACACGTTCCTCGCGCGAAGGCAAGGGGGAGGAAGAAAAATCCGAAGAGCTGACTCCGTTCGGGATGACAGTCACCAGCTTGCGGTTAAGTCCGAGCGAGGCGATGTAGTCGCGAGTCACACGGGAGGGGCAAATGATCGCGTCACTCAAATGCAAAGTCGCAATTTCCTGTTCTTTTATCTTTGAGAGTAGTTCGGAATCCAAACCAGGATAATGATATTTAAGCTCGATGGAAGGCAATCCATTTACTTCAAAAAGTGTTTTGTAACCATATCGTTTTTTATTCTGGGCAACCTGAAACCCATCCCAAATATTTCGATAATGAACCACGTCATAGTCTGGATGAATGGCAAGATGCGAGGCAACTGCCTTGCCAAAATGAACCGCGCGCGCCAGAAAATTTTGAGAAAGGTCCTGCGAAATGCGGGTGACCTGCGTGCCATCAATAGTATCTTCGGTGGGTAGAAGTCCGTCGTTGGGCGTGATAAGATGGACATCAAATTGGCTATTGACCAACCCGCGAATATTATGCAAAATATGTGTGGAAGCGCCCTTGGGACTTGGTACAATATCGAAAGCTGTGTAGAGGATTTTTGGCATCGCCTGAATTATATCGCTTGTCTCATAAGCTGGTATTTTTTAGCGGAAACCACGGGTAAAAATCGTAATTTCGGCCTGGTAAATTTTGCGAAACTTTGTGAGTCACTGGAGGAATGAATGGTAGCTGTTTGTGGGATCATCTTCGTTATTGTTTTGCTGTTCTTCTACTTGTTGAATACAGCGCGCAAAAAAACACCGGCGCCAAGCGCAACGGGCAAAAAGGATTTCACTCCGGTCTATGTTTCCATTGCGGATAAACCCGATTCGATTATGCGGGGTATGGATAAATTTGTAGCCGAAGTTCAAAAGACAGAATCTGCCGGTGACAAATGGCGCTGGATTCCGATGATCATTTTTCTAGTCGGCGTAGGCCTCACAGCGATTGATGGTTTGTTGTTCCTGCTCGGATACGTTTCATTCATCTTTACAGCAGGGGCGGTCTTTTTATGGATCGCAGCATTTATCATGGCGCGCAAGTTGCGAAAAAGTGACTCGCACGATTTTTCTCCGCGCTATTATGGCACAAAGGAAATCCTGCATACGCTTCGTGACGACCTAAAGCCTGGCTCTACATTTTTGGGTCATCTCGACCTGACAGGTGCGATGCTTCAAACCAAAGTGGCGCGCGAAACGCAAGACACGCAAAAGCGCACCACCCAGTATTTCAGCGACCCGTGGTTGTCCCTAAAGGCAAAATTATATGATGGCAATGTCCTGCGTGTTTCCGCCATTCAAAAATCCAAGAAACGCAAAAGCTATACCAAGCGCAGCCGCATCAGCGGAAAATACAAGTTGAAGCCTGAAAAATTCAAAGGCTCGGAACAGGAATTGAAGGTCCGCATCGTGGTCAACCCGGCGGCTTATGAGATCAAAACCTCCCCCAACTTCAAGCGCGGGCAAAACATTGGCAAATACACAGTGGCTGAGTTAAACACAGAAGGCGGCATGATCAACATCCTTGCCACGTCACCGTTTGAAGATATAGAACAGGAACACATCCTCGGTTTTCTAAAATCTGCTTATTCTCTCTTACAACGAAAGGCTGCATAAATGAGTCGCAAAATTATTCCCTTTATTGTCGCGTTCGTACTTTCCTGCCTCGTCATGGTTGTGGCAGGCGTATTCGCTTTCAGCGGCTCGGTGGCGGCTGAAAAATTCGGAAGCACTTCCATTTGGACCCAGCCCTACTCAACTGCTGAATCCATGAAGGTCATAGACATCAGCGGTGATGGGCAGGATGATCTTTTCATTCAGAACACAAGCGACGTTTCAAGTTATGATGCCAGCGGCAACATCATGTGGACACTTCCCTATTCATCGCCCAAAACAACCCTTGGCGATGTCAATGGCGACAACGTGGAAGATATTGTTGTATATTACGTCGGCACAGGCATGTCCGTGGATGTGATTTCAAGAGGACAAGTGACGACCCTGGCACAGACTCTTAGTGTTGGCTTCCCCTCGCGTGTAGCAGTCATTCGCTTCTCTTCTGGACCTCAAATTGTTCTGGGCGATAACTCGGGCGGGATCCTATCTTTGGGCTTGGATGGCAACCCACTCTGGAGCGGAAGCGTCGGCTCGGCAGAAATCCGCGGTATGGATGATGCACGGATCAATGGTCAAGTCCACGTTGCGATTGCATCGAATGATGGCACAATTGTCATATACGACTCACAAGGCGGCGTTGTGTGGCAGACCAGTCAGGAACAACTCCGCCGTATGCGCGCCTTCGACTTAAATGGAGATGGCAATAGCGAAGTTATCACAGGCGGTGAGTACGGTGCATTTAAAATTTATAATGCAGTCGATGGGAGCATCCTATTTGAAAAATCCCTTGGGCAGGCCATTAGCGAAGTACGCGAAGTGGAATTGAACGGCGACCCATCCTCGCGCGAGATGGTAGTCGGCGGGAAAGATGGCGGCATCTGGGCCTTCTCATTTGATGGCGCAACCGCTATACAATTATGGACGAGTTCGCTCTCTGATAAGGTTACTGAAATCTCAGGCTTGGATATCAACGAAGATGGCAAACAGGAAGCAGTCATCGGCGACGATCAGGGGAACGTGGCCGTCTTTACAGAAAATGGCACACGCAACAATCTGCCTAAACATTCCAGCGGCATCACCCGCGTGGACATTGGAAAGCTCGGTAATGATCGCTACGTGGTCATTGCAGACTACAACGAAGTGCAGGTCAATAAAGTTAACTTCAGTTCCATCCCTGGCTTCCAATACACGCCTCTTATTGTGGGCCTGATCGTTTCTGCGGTCATTCTCATCATCGCGGCAATCCTCGCGTCCATTCCTCCAAAGCCTGAAATGAAAGTCTCATTCCAGGACAAGAGCAAGGAATCATTGGAAGCCGAACGCCGCATGTTGAAAGAATCCATTGCAGATGTGGAGCGCCTACGCAAATCCGGTGAGATGAGTGGTGATGCCTATCTCGCCCGCCTCAAGCGCCTGCGCGCAGACCTTGCTGAAAACGAGGCCGCATACAAGTCGGCTGGTCATCCTATCAAAGTGGAGACCTTCAAATGCCCGAACTGCGGCGGCACCCTCGAACTCGGCATGGACAAATGTGAGTATTGCGGACAGGTAATCCTTTCGTAACGCGGGATAAGTATAAGTAATTTACAAAAACAAGAAGATGAAAACGCGCTCCATATGCGGAGCGCGTTTTTTATTGCAGTTATGAGTTTAATTCTTACGGTGTACATGCTCCACCCGGCTGAGCATTTTCCGGGCACGGCACAGTGCAAACCGGCTGTTGATTTGGATCAAACACAAAGCAGCCTTCCTGGGGAGTTTGCGTGGGCTCTGGCGGAATTGGAGTCGGCGGACCCTGGACGAACGGCACATTACCAAGGTTGCCATTTGCGTTTCCAGTTGTGCCTGATACCCAGCAAAGAGTTCCATTTGGCAGGCGCACCAACCACCAACTACTATCTTCATTCTTTCCTTCAATAGGTACGCTATCGCCAGCAAAGGCAGCACCTATCTCGTTGAATACCTGATTGGGCCCGACCCTGCAATTTGCGTTTTTGGTCAATTCAAATATAGGGGCCGACAAGGGGGTTAGAGTCAAAGCAGGCAGCGTTGCCGTAAGCGCAAGTGGCGTTTCGGCTGGTGTCTCGCCAATAGTCACATGCACTAGGGCTTGCGGCCCCCAGCCCCCTGAAGCACTCAAGGCACGGACGGAAATAACATAATCACCGGGGGCAGTAGGATTCCACATCTGCCTTGCTGTGGATAGTGAACCTGAACTGCCAGCTATGGTGGCGAGAACTGCTCCGTTTATGCTGAACTCAAATTGTGAAATCCCTGAGGGGTCATCGGCATGGGCTACGATCTCATAGGGGGCAAGTGGCAGTTGCGTACCATCCAGGGGTGCATCTACCCAGGCTTGTGGATCTCCGACAGAATCCGATTGGGGCCCACAGGCAGATATTGACCAGACGAATACAGATATTAACAAAATTACATGCCATTGTTTATGCATATTAGACCTCATTCGACCATCAAAGCGTTGATTATTTCGAAAGGTCAAAATAAGTGACTTCCAAAACAAACCATTTATATCTTGACCAGCAAACATCGTTGTTCTCTGGAAAGCCTTCATCCCGGCCAGTGAGCACAAACCCCAGGTTGGGAGAGCCCGCCACCCAATCGCGGACTGCTTCCGTAACATCAACTGTATGGGTAAAGCCGGAGAAACCGTATCTTGTCAGTGTGCGGTAGGGATCAAACGATTCCACACCGCCGGTGCTTATGCCCGTTGTGATGTTGAGGCTATCTGCGCAGGATTGACCGCCAGTGCTATAGGTTCCGGGTTCATCAGAGATAGTTTTGCCTTGTACATACTTCATGATCGCTTTGGAGACCGGCCCCTTCACCGCGCTCAAATCGAATAAGATGCTGCCGCGATAATATGTGTCATATAAGTCGAGGCAGTCATTTTCAATCTGATGTTCAAAACCAACGGCAACTTGATCGGAGGTCAAGCCTTCAAGAGCGGCTTTGGCCAGCCCCACGCCACAACCGCTATCCTCGACCAATTTTTCGGTCCAATCGGTGAAATATGAAATTTCGTTTTCCGAATGCGGCGTGGCTGGTATGCTTACAGAGACGAGCGCCGCACTGCCTCCCGCCGTTAATGGATAATGATTGCTATCGCCAGAGACATGGATATTACGAAAGGCGCGTACAAAGTAAACGGGCAGTTTCAAACTGGACTCCGCGGGTTGGATCAGAACTTTTTGCGCAGGGTCGTTGATGGTTTTGATCAATACAGGCTTCCCGCCGGGGTAGTATTTGTAAACATAATAACCGTCAACTGCGGTTGCCTCTTCCACCGTGGCATCGTCGATTGGGAAAAGCGGCGCACGCCATTCCCAGACCAATATAATATTCCCATTTTCAAGCGCAGACTTGCAGAATAATGGCCCAAAAAATCCCTGCATGGCGAGTGGAAAATGGCTGATACACACATCGACATTACTGGTGGCTTCTAAATTTTCAGGAGGGCGTACGATAACTTTCTTTTTGATATCCATTAGAACCGGGTCCGGGTGAGAACCAATCGCCAATAAATCCGCTGTGATCGAAAATTGATCCCCTCGCAAATTTACCTGGACAGGTGATGGCTCTATTTCAGATTCGCCGCTGCCGAGAAAGATCAAGCTGCCGCCACTCCAACCCCAACATTCTACAGACAATGAGGTCCCCGATGATAGCCGAAGGGTGGAAAGTTGCGAGCTCAAATTGAAAGTATTGTTCAATGGATAGAAGAAAGTATTTGGGTCGGCAGGCAGGCGCGACCAGTCATCCCTTTGAAGCGAATAGTAGCAATACGCCTTCTCTGCGGGAACATCCAGAGTCAGATCAACCGAACTCAATCTAAATTCTCCAGCGCCGGGCTCAATGCAACTGGTGTCGGAAAAATCAACATTCATAAAACCATCCGCTGATTCACCCGAGGCATTAAATGCAGCAGCATAATACTGATATTTTCCAAACAGGTTCACATCTGTATATTCAATGAATTTATCTCCACTGTGCGGACCAAAGGTAGCTATCCGTTTGAAGGCTGTTGAAGTGGGATCCAACCTGTATAGATAGAAACCCAGTTCATTTTTGGAGTTATCGCGGATATAAAACGCGACGTCACATCTTTCCTTGAATCGGAAGAGAGTCGGCGCGGCAGGAGGGTCATCCCTCAGAAAAGTTCGTGAAAAAACATTAAGCTCTAGCCACAAAGCGACCTTGTTAATTGCAGGAGCAGGTGGTTCAGAATCAGCACTTCGTTCTATGTCGGGGGAATTTTCTTCTGTCAGGTTTTGATCTATCAGCTCGAAATTAGGAATAAGGGGAATCAAAACTGGTTTATCAGGAGGTAATGGGTCTTCAAGGTCCGCGATTTCCGGGTTTGTGACCCCAAGCAAAATAGGCGAAACGCCAAATTTTTGTGCGATCCCTGATAACGATTCGGCGTCTTGCGGGATATAAGGCGTTGTGTCTGAAACAGCAGCCAGATCGATCACGTTCACATGAACCACATTCGATGCTGCATTCCAATATTTATTCTTCCCCCGCATTGCAAGAGTATGTATTCCAGCTTCGGATGCTTCCCAGGGAATCCACAAGGTATACGCGTAGCGTCCCTTATCCAATGCTGGGGATTCACCATCCAACTCATCTACAAGAGTCCCATCCACCCACAATTCATAATGATCATTCGTAAGTTCTGCTACGGATTCTTCACTCAACCCCGAGGGCAACCCTGATGTATACGTGTCCACCCTGATGTTGACATGATCGTCCAGGAAAATTGTCGCATCGTCATATGGTTCTGCGATTGTTATGTCAAACACTGACGAAGGTGGAAGTTGAGCATCCACACCGGGTATGAAGTATATCCCTACCGCAATAAACGCAGCGGCAATGGCGATCAAAATTAATGCACCGACTATTATGCGGGATCCACCTGCGGACCTAAACATCCGAGCCTCCAATCATGCAAAGTAAACAGCAATGGAAACGTACAGATATGTTTTTACAAGTCTTTATAGCACGATGGAAAAACAAAACATATAGGAGATAGGTACTCCAACATGGAGCTGTCCATTAGGAATTGTTCTTCGCTTTTCCAGGCCGTCATCTTATCCAGAGTGGAGCGTTCGTCGTCTGTCAAATGCGCCTTGGGTATTATATAAACAAAAAGCGGCCACCTTTTCGGTGACCGCTTAATGCCAACAAATGTTTCTTATTGAACTGTGAAATTAACTGTACTAACCAATACGCCGTTGAAAAGAACATCAACCTTATAACTTCCCACGGGCCATTGACCTTCTGGAGGCGGAAAGTAAAAATAAATTGTGCCATTGAAGGTTTCTTCGTCAACTGAGATCTCTGCGGTGTCGATCAGGAAGTTCGGCTCTACATCCACCACATCCACTGCATACCAGTTGGATGTGACCAAGTTGCCTTGCACGCCGTTGCTCAGGTCACTTACAACATAAATAGTGTCGGTTGCGCCAAAAACGGATGCGGGCTGGGTGCCATCTTGATCTTTGGCAGTACGAACATTGCTTAGGGTCGGCTCACCAAGCGCACATGCCAATGTGGATACGATCAAAGCGGCTATAGCCAACAGGATGGAAAGTTTTTTAGATTTCATTGGTACATTCTCCTTTTATTCTCTAATTGAAAGATTAATCATTTCGGAGGCATTATACAACGGCATATAACGAAAACCACTCCCCAATTGGAGCTATTCAATTTCAATATAAATCCTTTTATTGATCGCACCTTTGCTTTTGTAATCAACCACCCTGACCCTGCCAACTTCATTTGTGTTGGCTACGTGCGTGCCGCCATCGGCTTGCAGATCGAGGCCGACAATTTCAACCGTACGAACTTGCATTATCCCCTCGGGGAGAAGGTTGATCTTCGTGCGGATCAAGTCCGGGATCTGGAAAGCTTCCTCTCGCGGCAATATCCTGACTTTAATATCGCGTCCTTTTTGGACCTCGAGGTTGACCGCTGTTTCGATATCACGTACCAACTCTCCGCGCATGGTTTCAAATTCAAAATCCATTCGGCCTTTGAGCGGGTCCATATCTCCGCCTGTCACTTTGGCACCATAATCACGGAAGACTGTTCCACAGAGGATGTGCAAAGCGGTATGGGTGCGCATTAACTGATGTCGCCGTGCCCAGTCCAAAGTCCCATGTGCAGCGGAACTGGAGGCAGGTAAAGGCTCAGTTCTACCGAGAAAGTGCAAAACGTCATCACCTTGTTTCTTCACCTTTTCTACAGGGTAAGTCACGCCGTTAACTTCCAAGGTTCCAAAGTCACAGGGTTGGCCGCCTCCACCGGGGTAAAAAGCGGAACGGTCAAGCACAACGGCGCGAGTTTCTGCATCCACCGAGGTAATGATCCCAGAAAACTCTTTGAGATAAGCATCGGTTTGATAAAGAAGTTCTGTCATGCGTCAATTATAGCTGAGGAAAATGAAGATTAGTGTTGGATTAGAAGTTATTTACCCGCTTGACTTTGCGACTCTACATATTGTATAGTAATCAACGGCACTAATGAAGGCACCGCCCACGGGCTGTGTCTTTTGTTTGCTAATAACTTATTTCATAAATCGTTTTGCAAGGAGAGGCAATGATCAAAGTCAGCGGGCTCACGAAGGATTATGGCGCGCGCCGCGCCGTTCACAATCTGAGTTTTGACGCTCAACAGGGTGAAATCGTGGGCTTCCTCGGCCCCAATGGCGCAGGAAAAACCACAACCATGAGAATATTAGCCGGATATATGCCACCCACAGATGGCGAAGCAATTGTAGCTGGTTATGACGTTGTGGAGGAATCACTAGAGGTACGCAAGCGTGTGGGGTATTTACCCGAAACTGTTCCGCTTTATACCGATATGGTAGTGTTTGATTATTTGAAATTCATGGGCGACTTACGCCACATTCCAAATATCAGTGATCGTGTAGATGAAGTATTGGACTTGGTCGGCTTGGGTGACCGTGCCAATGGATACATTGGAAATCTTTCAAAGGGTATGCGCCAGAGAGTTGGCCTTGCCCAGGCACTGCTGCACAGACCTGAGGTGTTGATCCTCGACGAACCAACCATTGGCCTTGACCCCGGCCAGGTTGTGGAAGTGCGTGAATTGATCCGCGAGATTGGCAAGGAACGCACTGTTTTGCTTTCCACACACATTTTGCATGAAGCGCAAAACATCTGTGATCGTGTACTTATTATCAACAAAGGCAAGATCGTTGCGGAAGATACCACCGAGAACCTGCAAGCCCGCCTGATCGGTGCAGAACGCGTGATTGTGCGCGTGCGCGGTGAAGCTGATGAACTTGCCGATACCATCAAACTGGTTAAAGGTGTGCGCGGCGTTGAAACCAAGGATGACGGCGCTGTGGAATTTGAATTTGCCTCAGGCAAAGATTTGCGCCCGGAAGTTGCCAAGCAGGTCATCAAATCTGGTTACGACCTGCTTGAATTACGTCCGCTTGGCATGAGCCTTGAGGAAATCTTCCTCGAACTCACTGGCTCTGACAACAATAAGAAGAAATAGGAGGAATTCATGAAAAACATATGGACTATCGCAAAACGCGAATACGATAATTACTTCAATAGTCCCTTGGCGTTCGTGGTGGCCTTTGCCATCCTTTTGCCGTTGGGAATTTATTTTTCCTTGATCATGTGGGTCAGCGCAGAGCAGGCTTTTTACGGTGGCGGCGCTCCTGAGAGCACCCCCATCAACTGGCTCTTCGTCTTTTTGATGATCTTCCTCAGCCCGGCACTCACCATGCGATTACTCTCCGACGAAGCTCGTATGGGAACACTTGAACTTTTGCTCACCGCTCCCGTACGTGACTTTGAGCTGGTTGCGGGCAAATGGCTCGGCGCCATGCTGTTTGTGTTATCGCTTGCCCTGCTCACCCTGATTTATCCAATCATCATGAACAACTTCGTATCACCCGGTATCGACTGGATGGTAATTCTTTCATCCTATATCGGTTTGATTCTAGTTTGCTCGGCATTACTTGCGCTTGGCACAGGTATATCAGCGGTCTTCACTAATCAATTCGCGGCATTCTTCACCACGCTTGGCCTGTTCTTCTTCTTATGGTTCATGATCAGTTTGCCTGCCAGTTATTTGCAGGAAGGCGGCGAGGTACTTAACTATCTCAGCCTCTCCACACATTATTCCCAGTCCCTCAATGTGGGTACGATCAATCTGGGAGACATCGCATATTACATAAGCCTGACAGCGTTGGGCTTGTTCGTTGGCACAACAGCAATTGAAATTCGGAGATGGCGATAATGGCCGGCAAAAAGAAAAACCCCTACGCAAAATATGCCTTCATTGGGCTGATCGTTGCTTTGATCGCATGCATTACCGCAGGCTTGATCGGCACGGCAAATGTCATGCTTGCGATGAAGATGTTCACTCTAGACGTTGAAGTCACCGATATACTCACACTGGTTTTACAGATCAGCCTTGGCCTGCTGGTCATTGGATTGGCAGCTTACGCGATGATGTCGCCAGACACGATCCGCCGCTTCATCTCAGGGCGCCAGGCTCGTTACGGCTCAAATTCCTTGATCCAGACTCTGGCAGTGCTCGGCATCCTCTTTGCAGCAAACTACCTTGTTTATAACAATCCCAAGTCCTGGGATCTGACAGAGGATAAGTCCAACACACTGGCTCCTGAAACCATGCAAATCCTGGCTACCTTGCCTGGCAAGGTGACTGCTACTGCTTTCTACACTGCCAGCCTGGATTCTTCCAGCGCAGATGAACTCCTGCTGAAATTTAAATCGAATAGCAAAGGCAAGTTTGAATATCGCTTTGTTGATCCCGACCTTGACCCGGCATCCGCACGTGATGCCGGCATCACAGGAGACGGAAAGATATTACTCCAAATGGGAGAGACAAAAGAAATTGCATCCTTTGCTTCTGAGCAGGAACTGGCCCGTAGCATGATCCGTCTCATTAGCCCGGAAGCCAGAAAGGTCTATTTCCTGCAGGGTCATGGTGAACCCAGTCTCGAATCTGGCGGCGAATTTAGTTACTCCACCGCGAAGAGCACATTGGAATCTAAAAATTACACAGTAGAAACTCTCAACCTGCTCACCACCCACAGCATTCCCGATGATGCGCTTGCCATTATCATCGCTGGGCCAACGAAACCAGTCAGCGCTCAGGAAGTATCCCTGCTCAAAAAATATGTAAATGAAGGCGGCTCGCTGGTTGTCTTGGAAGACCCACGCTTCTTTACGGAATTTGAAGATGCGCCTGATCCTCTGGCTAATTACTTAACTACAGAATGGGGCATCACCTTAAATGACGATATCGTGATTGACCTAGTCAACACTCAAAACCCATTCCAGGCAGTCTCATCACAATACAACAGTCACCCGATCACCCAAAACCTGACGGAGAAATATATCGTCATCCTGCCACAGGCACGCAGTATCAGCATCGCTGATGGTGACGAAACCAAAGTTATCACTCCGCTCATCAGCACCACAGATCAATCCTGGGGCGAATCGGAATTGGTAGCAGAGGAGGCTCCAACCTTCGACGAAACTGCCGATACTCCCGGTCCGCTAAACCTGGGAGCAGCTGGTGAAAACACTGAAACAAAAGGACGCGTAGTTGTATTCGGTAATTCATTATTCGCAACCGATGAAGTCTTTGATGCATACGGCAACGGCAACATGTTCGTCAACTCAGTGGATTGGGCCGCCGAGCAGGAAGACCTGCTTAATCTCACAACCCGTACAGCCACAGAACGCACATTCCTTCCGCCGACACAAGGAAGATTCCTGATCCTTTTGATCGTCGCGATCATCGTGATACCAGGTATGGTTGTGTTCTCCGGTGTTTCATCATGGCTTGCACGCCGCAAGAGAGGTTAGAGAATGGCCCGTAAAACGACAAGCACAAAAAAATCAACGCCGCGAAAAACAAAGGAAGCGCCGGTTATCAAACCCCAAAAACCCGTTTTCCGAACAGGTACATGGATCACGCTTCTATTATTAGTTATCCTGGTTGGCTTCACTTATTATCTTAATCAAAAAGAAGCCAATGCAGAACCTACCGCAACACCTGCCGCTGAAGAAGCTTTTCTCTTTGGCGAAGAAGATGGCGAAGTTGTTAGCATCGAGATCATTCCATTAGATGGAGAAGCCGTAAAGCTGGCGCGCAACGACGAAAACGCCTGGACAGTGCTACTGCCCATTGAACTCGAAGCAGATCAAGGGTTGGTTGAAGCGGCTGTTACCCAAATCGCAGCGCTGAGCATCGTCGGCGAAGTCGATGCCGATCCTAGCATCCTTGGCCTTGATGAGCCAGCTTATTTCATCACGATTGAATTTGCTGATGGTACAAAACATACTCTTGAAGTTGGTGATAATACTCCCACCAACAGCGGCTACTACGTTCGTGTGGATAAGAAAAGAATAGTGATATTGACATTAAGCGGAATCGACTCATTGACGACTCTCGCACAGTTTCCTCCGTACCTGAATACACCGACACCCTCCCCGCTTCCACCCACGGCGACGCCTGTCTCGCCAACCGAGGCAATTTCCACTCCTGAGGCAACCGCAACCTCCACACCCTAAGGGGTTATATTAGGGGATGATGAATTTTCACACGGCTGCCTGGCGCGATGCGCCA
>NZ_JBXMTI010000022.1:0-4906 GCF_057083605.1 Candidatus Villigracilis sp.
GCAATTCCTTGCCCAGCGGCATATCGATCAGCGCCTTGGTGCCAAGGACATGCTCGATCTCATGCGGCTTGATCGCGCCGATCGTGGCGGGCCGTAATACATCGATCATGTCTCGCGTGAAGACTTCTCCGGCTTTGATGTCCCGCGCGGCGCGCAGACAGCGGCGTTGCACCACCTTGGTTTGTTGTTCATTGCCCGTGATGAACTTGTCCGCGGAGCCCAGTGCCCGCTCCAGTTGACGTGTCTCCTCGACCATGTGCGCCCAATCTGCGGGGTTCAACGCAAATTTGTGATCGGGACCTTCGCGGTCATTGCTATCGGTGAAGTGACGTTCGATCATCCGCGCACCCAGCGTTACAGCCCCCAGAACCGTCGCATTGCCGTGCGTGTGGTCGGAGAGACCGAGCACCACCTCCGGGAACATGGTGGCATAGGTCTTCAATACGTTCAAATGGATGTGATCGTAGTTCTCGAGGCTGGCTGTGTAGTTAGTGTTGCATTGCATCAAACACAACTGCTGGTTGACTTTGAGAATCGCATGGACCGCGCGTTGCACGTCGGCAATGTCCGCCGCACCGCTGGCGATGATCATCGGCTTGCCCTTGGATGCCATGTGTTCCAACGCTTCGATCCAGTCAATTTCACCCGAACCCGCCTTGAAGGCCGGAATGTAGGGGTCAACGTGTTCGATGGAGTCATAATCGTACGGCGAAGTGAAAAAGTGGATGCCGACCTTGTCACATTCCTCTTTCAGGATGGGCGTCCAACTCTGCGAAACGGACGCCGCCGCGTAGACCTCGGTCACGGACCTCTTCCACGTGGCCTGATGGCTGACCTTTGAGTTCATATGGGTGAAGCCATAGTCCGAAACGATCTTGGGCGCTTGAAAGTGCTGGAACTTGGCCGCATCCGCGCCGGCTTCTTTCGCCAACTTGATGAGCAATTTGGCCCGCCCCAGGTCGCCATCATGGTTCGCCGCAATGTCCGCGATGAAGTAGGTCGGGTGATTCAGTCCGATCCATTGGTCTTGAATTTTGAAATCCATGTTGTCCTCCGGTTTTTCTTGTCATTCTCCCGAAAGCCATCGGGATGTTGTGAGGGAGCGTTTGTCGCAACCGACCTCGCTCAGGATGACACTTTCTTATATTTTTTCGATCAACTTTGCATAAAAACCACAAGCAGCAACGATCTGGTCCACTTCACAGTTTTCATTGCGCATATGCGCGAGTTTATATTCTCCGGGGCCGAAGCCGATGGTCGGAATGCCCAGGCTGACCGGCGTGACCGCGTTGGTGCTGAAATCCCAAAAGTCAAAATCAGCGGGCTCGCTCCCAAAGTTTTCACGATAGGCCGCGATACAGGCTTGCGTCAGTTCATGCTCCATGGCGATCTTCCAGGCGGAATGGAACGGCTCGTAGGTGATGTCCAGGCCCGTCCAGCTTTTGCGCTGGAGCGTCCCCACCGCCCAGGTGGCGTTCTTGCCCTGCACCAGGGCATCCATCTCTTTGCGGATGTCCGCCTCCGTCTCACCCGGAACGGTTCGGCGATCCAAATATACTTCACATTCCGAAGGGACCGCGTTCAGCGACGCGCTCACGCTCGAAATTTTCGACATCACCAGCGTCCCGCGCGGCTTGTCCTTTTTCATCAGTGTGGCGTTGGTCTTTTCCACGCGTTGGATGATCTCGGCCATTTCATAAATGGCATTGACGCCCTTCTCCGGTGCGGAGCCGTGCGCTGAAACGCCGTGCGTCTTGATCGCAACCTGAGCTTTGCCCTTGTGCCCCAGCGCGATCACATTCCGCGACGGTTCACAGATCACCACGTAATCCGGCTTGAGGTTGAGTTCCTTGAACAGATGCTTCAAGTTCTCCCCGTCGCAATCCTCCTCGAACACGGTACAGGAGACATAAACCGTTTTGCCGGAGGTGAAACCCAACTTGTGGGCGAACGCACCCGCATAGATGGAGGCCGCGACGCTCCCTTTCATATCCACGGAGCCGCGGCCGTACAGCCGCCCATCCACGATCTCACCGCTGAACGGTGGGACCTGCCATTCGCCTTCGTCGTTGACGGCGACCGTATCCGCGTGCGAATCGAACAGGATGGACTTTTCGCCGCTTCCGATCCGACCGAGCAGGTTGCCCATCGAATCGATGATCACTTCCTCGTAGCCCAAAGCCTTCATCCTCTGCTCAACCGCGCGGATGACCAGCTCCTCCTGCCCAGAATAACTCTGAAGCCTGACCAGGCTTTGCGTGAACTCGATCAGTTCCTGTTGTGTTTCCGGTGTGAGTAAATTGATTGCATTCATTATTGTCACTCTTCTTCATCGAATTTTGCTCAGGTGACAGTGACTGTCACCTTAATAGTGGTTCGCCCTGTTTTGGATTTGAGAAGTACCAGAGACATGCGTTTTTATTCACCCTGCAACCATAAGAGTAGAGAAGTCAAAGTAAAGCCATCTGTTATAACTTTATTCTTTATCATCAACTTAATCTCATTTTTCGTAAACCAGCGGACGTCGCTGACCTCGTTCCGATCAAAGCCCTGCACCGATTCGCCTGCCCGGCAATACACGATATGAAAGACCTGATTCGCGTTGCCATTCATCGGGAGGTAGGAATAGACCAGGCGATGGCGGTCGGAGGTGTAACCGGTCTCCTCCAGCAGTTCGCGCTGCGCCGCTTCAAGCGGAGATTCGCCGATCTCCATGCCGCCTGCAGGCAATTCCCATTCGGCGGCGCCAGTGGTGTAACGCGGGACAAGCGCGAAGACCACCTCCCCGGCGGCATTCTCCATGATCGCGGTCACCGCTTCGCGCTCAAAATCCAGCAAATGGAATTTATCGATCACGAAGCCATTGGGGAATTTCACGGTGTCTTTGTACAGGTTCACCCATTTGCTTTCATAAACAATTTCTCTTGCCAATCTCTCGGGTTTCATTTCTACCTCCCGTTCATCCCCAAATGCGTATTCCGGAACGCGTCCTCGTGCTTCAAGACATATTCAAACACGCGGTCAAGAAACTCCGAAGGAGTGAAACGATTATAGATTCGGGTTAAGGGTTTTACCAACCCCGAAGGGGTGTCACCGGTTTGGCCCATGGCATGTCATCCTTTCAGGATTTGCGAACGGGTTGGCAAAAAGTCTAGAGTCATTTCATCCCTTCGGGATTTCATCTTCCAATTCTTCCCAAGTGCGTATTCTGGAACGCATCTTCGTGCTTCAAGCCGTAGCCGAGCACACGGTCAAAGCTGGAGTGGCCGAGCAGGATCGTCCCTGCGAACATCAGCCACGGGACGGAGAGTAGGTAGCCCAAAACATATAGCGCGGCAGCCAGCCCCTTGTGATGGATCAAGTTATACGTCCACGCGCCGAGGCGAGGGTTGGCCGCGTAGCCGATCATGCTCAGGTCCGGCGCGAAAAACCATAGGGCGTACCAGCCCCAGCCGTAATCCAATCCGGAAAAAAGGAAAACGGCAAAGCCAAACAAAAAGAATTCTTCGAGCTTGAGCAGTTTTTGCATGTGGGTATCCTGTGAAAAGTCGGTGGATAAGGCACGTTCTGAGGTGGGCGAAGCTGTGGATGGTTGGGAAAAAACGCCCGATTTGCTGTGGATAACGTGTGGAGCAGCGCAGGTTATCAACTTGCGTTACTGTTGATAACTACGGATTTTCTGTGGATAACCTTGCTGGAACTGTGTATAAAACCCGTCCAAACCGGTGGAGAATTCGGGGATTTCGTGGCCCAGCGCCGTGGATAACTTGTGGACAGACAGCCATAAATTGTGGGAACGTTTGGCGGTCAGAGCGGACCGTTCGACGGATTGCGGCTCGATTAGGCTGGATCTCAGCCCGAACTTGCGCGCCACCTCGACCCCGAACTGATACTTGCTCATCGCCTGCGCGCCGACCACGTGATACAAACCGTGCAGGTTTTTCTCGAGCATCTCGACCAGTGTGCGGCTGAGGTGGTTGACCCACATGGGGCAGAAGATGACATCGGTAAAGCCGTTGACGTTGCGCCCCTCGCTCAGGTTGTTGACAAAGAACTCCCCCAGACTGCGCCTGCCGCCCAGCGACCAGCCGAAGAAGTTGACACGCGCGATGATGGCATTCGAGTTGGCTGCGAGCACGGCGCGCTCCCCCTCGAGTTTGGTCTGCGAGTACACCCCCTGCGGGTTCGGCTCATCGTCTTCGGTGTACATGCCTTCTTTTTCGCCGTCAAACACTGCATCGGTGGAGAGGTGGACGAATTTGACATTGCGTATTGCGCATGCGGACGCCAATTCTGCGGGGAAATCGGCGTTGAGGCGTTTGGCCTGGTCCGGCTGTTGCTCACAGAGCTCGAGGTTGGCCAGCGCCGCACAGTTGATCAGCCAATCAGGCGTGGTCGCATCGAGAATGGAGTTGACCTCGTGCGCCTGGAGAAAATCCGCGTTGAACAGCTGAAACGGAGCAGATTTCAACTTGCCCCGGTCCACACCGATGACTTCATGCTCGTCCATGGTTTCCATGGCGAGGTTGATTCCGAGGAGTCCGCTGGCGCCGGTGATTAGAAGTTTCACGTCTCAAGTTCCATGTTTCAAGTTTCACGCCTCTACAGCTACGAGGATGTTGAGGGCCTGGCAGGACGATGGGGGTTTTTCAGGATACCCTTCTTCAATCCGCCGATGATGGCTTGGGTCTTTTTGGCTTGGTCGTAATGTATCTTGAAAGCATCGTCCTTGATGTAGCTGGCATCCAGGGCGACATAAAGCAAAGACTGAACTTCAACCGAGGAGCGGCGCGCCATCCCCAGAAAACGCGCGAACTCCACAGTGGATTCATTATCAAATCCCTCGGCAATATTGGTCATGGCAGAAACAGCCGCTCTTTGGATTTGATCCTTCAATCCAAAATCC
>NZ_JBXMTI010000023.1:0-17578 GCF_057083605.1 Candidatus Villigracilis sp.
TTTCAAGCCCCACCTTCACGATCAACACAAGCAAGACCTATTATCTCCCACCCTACATGAAGGCAGGTACTTATTACTGGCATGTAAAGGTGCGGGATGCAACTGGAAATTGGAGCCAGTGGTCACCTACCTACACAGTCACTATCACCTCTCCTAATGGAAATTTCAATCTCGCGAAACGTGAGTAGAAATAGAATAATCTAGTAGCAACAAACTTTCCAACTCATTTGAATTGTCCACTAAGGAAATCCAATAAATATTTATGATAATTATCTAATATATTGACAAACCAAAGCAGGATTGTTATACTCTTTATTATGAAATCTACGCGAGACAAGATTTTACAGACCCTGTTAAAAAAGCCGCGCTCCACTATAAATGATTTGGCAGAGGCCGTTGGTATCAATCCTATTTCTGTGCGTCACCACCTTACCAACCTCCAAATGGAAGGGCTGGTTGAGGGTCAAGAGGAACGCCATGGGGTGGGACGTCCTCGTTTGGTATATATCCTTACAGATGAAGGCATGGAACGTTTCCCCACCCGTTACATGCAATTGACTACACGCTTACTTTCACAGATGAAGGAAACAATGCCTGGGCCTGTAGTGGCAAAGTTGTTCAGTCAGATCGCAGAAGACCTGGCCGGTGACTACGCCAACGATATCAAAAACCTGAGTATGGAAGAACGGCTTGACTTTGTCAAAGATATATTGGCGCAGGAAGGTTTTACAGTGGAATGGGAGAAGAAAGACGGTCAATATCAGATCCACGAAATATCCTGCCCATACTACCAAATTGGTATTGCACATCCTGAAGTCTGCACGGTAGACCAAACTCTGATTTCCAAAATGCTGGCCTTACCTGCAAACAAGGTTGAGTGCATTCTGAGTGGCGGCACACATTGCACCTATGTCATTCAGCCCGCAGTAGCGAAAGCCAGGTAAATACTTACAAGACGAGGTAACATGAGCGAAGAAATTAAAGAAATCCAGTGGACCATCCACACTACACATCCTGATATCGTACCGAAAGCCCGCGCAAGCCTTTCTGAGGTGATCGATCCCGAAATTGGCATGAACATCATCCAGTTGGGTTTGATCCGCGATGTCGAAATTGAAAACAACATCGCCCGCCTCAAGATGATCCTCACCACACCATTTTGCCCTTATGGCCCTGCCATGATCGAAATGACAAAGGCCAAGGCTACTGAGGGACTCAACATGCCTGTCACCATTGAAATGGGCATGGAGATGTGGGATTTTTCCATGATGGAAGATCCTTCAGCGTTGGATTGGGGAATGTACGCTTAAGTGAGTTGGGCAGTTTATTAGTCCGATAGTGTGATAAACAATAACATAAAAGACGCCATCCCTTTTGGATAGGCGTCTTTTGCTTTTAACTTTCCTCTTTCTTTTCATTCTTCACCGCTTCCTCATTCCCCTTTTTTCCAGTGCATCGCGTGGGGCTGTTCACCTTCTGCAAAACCAGAAATAATGATCAGAGCATTCGTCACATGTGTGCCTGGGTTACGCCAACGGTGGCTTAATTTAGAAGCAAACAATAAGCTGTCTCCTGCTTCGAGGTGGAAAACTTCTTTCTCGACAAAATAATCCAATTGACCACGCAGGCAAAATACAAACTCATGTCCCGTATGTACCATGCCATGCGGACCACACGAAGCGCCGCTCTCCAGGGTAAGCATGAACGGCTCCACCCGCCCAATAAACTGTTCCCCACCCAGAGCTTCAAATACGCCACGCGTGAATGAGATACGTGTACGCTCATCCGATTTCAAAAACACGGTCTGTTTTTTTTCACTTTCTGCGCCAAAGAACGCGGTAATTGAAACTCCCAACGCATCTGCTAATTTATACAAAGTGCTGACCGATGGTGAAGTCTTACCGCGCTCTATCATCGAAAGCGCATTGGCCGACAACCCACTCCTTGTGGCAAGAGTCCGCATGGAAATTCCTCTCCCCTCCCGCAATTCACGCAAACGTGATGCCACATCCACCGACATTGCTTCTCTTGCAAATGATTCCATTGTTGTCTCCATTCTCTTCTGTAATCCTACCAATCCTGCCTGGATTATACACCCACTAAATGTGACATTAAACGAAAGTTAATATGACACACTCCACTATTGTACAAACCGTCACAATATTATGATGTGCATGGAAATATTCGTTTATTCACATATAGGCAGGTTCTTATGGTCACTCCTTCTCTACACCAGGAAATCACCCAGCTTGAGGCAAATTTCTGCGCGGCGCTCTCGGACCCCAGCCGCCTTCTTATTTTATACGCTCTCAATGACTCACCCCACAACGTCACCGAGCTCGCTAATGAGCTCGGGTTGAATCAACCAACTACGTCGCGGCATCTCAAAGTCCTGCGCGAACGAGGGCTTGTATACGCCGTCCGCACAGGCACAGTCATCACCTATCATCTTTCAGATATAAGACTCATTCAGGCGCTGGATCTCATGCGAAGCATCATGCGTGAAAGACTCGCACATCAAGCGGACCTGATAAACAATTAGGAGAATGTTAATGAAAAAGCGATTCCCTTTCTGGACCTTGGGTTTGCTCGGCATCATATTGCTGATTCTCATCCCAGTCCTCTTCTTTCTGCCCCGCGCTCAAGCAAAGAATGATCCCGCGGCCTACATCCCCACTAAAGCTGTTCATGTGGATCATAAAGATATTGTCCAAGGTGAATTCAAAACGGGACAAGATGTTACACGCGCCTGCCTTGAATGTCACGAAGACGCCGCGACTGATCTAATGAAGACAACTCACTGGACGTGGGAATCAAAGGCCTTCGATGTTCCCTGGCGCGATGAAGATGTGACCATCGGCAAGATCAACCAGATCAACAACTTTTGCATTGGTTCGCAGGGCAATGAAAATAAATGCATGACCTGTCACGCGGGTTATGGCTGGGAACAAGGCAAGGAAACCCAGCAAGCCAGCCCCGAAAATGTAGATTGCCTCGCCTGCCACGCCGACTCTGGTTCATACGGCAAAGGTCTGTTCGGCAATCCCGCTGAAGGTGTTGATCTATTAGCCGCGGCACAAAGCGTACGCGCCCCTACACGTGAGAACTGCGGCAAATGTCACTTTGACGGCGGCGGCGGTAACGGCGTCAAACATGGCGACCTCGACGAGAGTCTATATTTTCCCGATGAAAACCTCGACGTGCACATGGGCGGCGAACTCAATATGCAATGCACCGATTGCCATGTCACAACCGATCATCAAATTTTGGGTCGCATGGTAGCCGACAATTACACCATTGATCCAGAAGAACAAGTTTCATGCGAACAATGTCATGTGGATCAAAAGCATGAAGATGAACGCATCAATACACACTTGGCTTCTGTCGCATGTCAAACATGCCATATCCCTGCCATGGCGCTCGAAGACCCCACCAAAGTCACTTGGGACTGGTCACAAGCGGGCCAGGAAGGACGCGAAGACGATCACTTCACCTATCTCAAGATTAAGGGCGAATTCGTCTACGAAAAGAATTTCAAACCAACCTACCTCTGGTTCAACGGCAATAACGAATATCGCTACATCCTCGGCGACAAGATCAGCACGAATGGCCCCACTTACATCAACAAACCTGCGGGCAGCATCGAAGACACAACCGCGAAGATATTTCCCTTCAAGCTGCACATCGCCAAGCAGCCCTACGATGTAAAAAATAATTACCTGCTTCAGCCGGTCACTGCCGGCAAGGACGGTTTCTGGACAACCTTCGATTGGGATAGCGCCTTCGAACTTGCTGCGCCTATCACCGGCCTTGATTACAGCGGCGAATACGGCTTCACTGAAACTTACATGTACTGGCCTACCACCCACATGGTTCAACCCGCTGACAACGCGCTGCAATGTGACTCCTGTCACGGTGAAAATGGCCGCATGGATTGGGAAGCCCTTGGCTACATCGGTGATCCCATTGAATGGGGCGGGAGATAATTATCATGAAACGATATACACTCATTACACTTGCTGGACTTCTCACCCTGATCCTTGTATTTGGATTTAGCACGGTTCTTGCCTCGCCTGAACCTGCTTCAACATCTCAAGCCTCAGTTCTACATCCGAACTTTACCCTGCTCGATGCAGACGGCGTGAACGTACTTGAAAGCAATAACGCCATCTCCACCATGCAAACTTGCGGACAGTGCCACGATACCGAATTCATCTCGCAACATGCCTTCCACTCTGATCTGGGTTTATCCGATTACCAAGCCAGCGAAGACTCATGGAATGCCAGCAACGGCATCTTCGGTCAATGGGACCCGCTCATCTATCGCTATCTCACACAGGAAGGCGATGAACTTCTTGACCTCAGCACAGCCGAATGGCTCATGCTCTACGGTGACCGAGTCGTCGGTGGCGGCCCCGCCACCACCTCGCGAGACGGTGAGGCGTTGACTGACCTCTCCATCAGCAAAAGCAATCCTGAAACAGCGATACTAAATGGGAGCGGCTCCGCCTCCACATGGAACTGGGATAAATCTGGCACGATGGAAATGAACTGCTTCCTGTGTCATCTTGAAACCCCTAATACTGAAGCACGCTCCGCAGCTATCCATGCAGGCGAATTTGGAAATGCAAACACTGCCACATTGATCGGCTTGAACATCGTCAGTAAATCCAGCGAAGGCTGGGCTTGGAATTTAGAAGCCTTCACAGAAACTGGTGAACTCAAGAGCGAAACCATTGGTATTCAAGACCCCACCAATTCAAATTGCGCAACCTGCCATGGCGAAGTTCACCCCGAAACGGAAGAACCTCTCACCATCAGTGCCTGTGATTTGAATTATGTGCAGACCGCCACAACTGGACAAGTTGTCTCATCACAACGCATCAACGAATCTGGTATCAACCTTAGCAACAAAGAGGCGCTCAATCGTTCGTGGGATATTCATGCCGAACGTCAGCTTCAATGCACAGATTGCCACTTTGCACCTAATAATCCTGCACATGTGCTCGAAACTCAGGATGACAATCCCAGTCACCTCCTCTATGACCCGCGCAAGCTTGAAATCGATGAATACCTCGAAAGGCCAGACCATAACTTTGCACGTGGCGTCAGCGCGCAATTCAACGTTGCACCCGAATTCAAAAGCACCATGCGCCGCTGCGAATCCTGCCACGACACCAACAAGTCACATGTGGGCTGGCTTCCTTACAATGATCGTCATATGCAGGTAATCGCCTGCGAAACCTGCCATATTCCAAAAATGTACGCGCCTGCCTACTCCACTATGGATTGGACAGTGCTACGTCTCGATGGTACGGCTCGCACTGAATGCCGCGGTATTGATGGCACAAACACCACCACCGACCTTGTAACGGGCTTTCAGCCTGTACTGATGCAGCGCACCGATATCGAAGATGGCAAGATACTATTTGCACCATACAATTTGATCACATCATTCTTCTGGGTTTACGAAGACGAGAATAGCAATGTACGCCCAATCCGTCAGGTAGATTTGGAGGCTGTCTACCTCGACAACGGCGTTTACTCTGCTGATGTCCTCTCCGCCTTCGATAGTGATGGCGACGGCAAACTTTCTGACAAAGAACTTGTGCTTGATACCAAGGCCAAACAAAATCTCATTGCAGGCAAACTTGAAGCGCTTGGCCTAAGCAACGTCCGCATCGAGGGACAGGTACAGCCCTACTCAATCAACCACAATGTCGTGGACAGCAAATCCGCCACACGGGACTGTGCCACTTGCCACAATGCCGACTCGCGCGTCACTACCCCGCTGCTACTAGCAGACTCCGCCCCTGTTGGCGTAACCCCTGAATTTGTGACGGATATAAACGTGACAGCCACAGGAAGCATTGTCAACGAGAACGGTGCGCTGTATTACAACCCTATCAACGAAAATGACAAGACCTACATCTTCGGCCACAATCGCATTTCGTGGATTGACTGGTTCGGTGCGCTGCTCTTCATGGGCACAGTTGTAGGAGTGGCCGGGCACGGCACAATTCGATATATCGTAGCACGCAGACGCGGCAAGCACACCCTCGAAACAAAGCCCGTTTATATGTACGAAGCCTACGAACGGTTTTGGCATTGGCTGCAAACCATCGCTATCGTCATACTGCTAATGACGGGACTTGTCATCCATCGCCCCGATCTGTTCAGTGCCTTCTCCTTCCGCTACATCGTAACCATCCACAATGTACTAGCCGCCCTGCTTGCGATCAATGCCTTGATCTCGATCCTCTGGCATGTTATTAGCGGCGAGATCCAGCAATACATCCCCCACCCCTACGGTTTCATCGACCAGATGATCGCGCAGGCCAAATACTATATCCAGGGTGTGTTCAAACACGAGCCCCATCCATTCCACAAGTCGAAGGAAAGAAAATTCAATCCCTTGCAAATGATCACATACATCGGCCTGTTGGGCGTCCTGCTCCCGTTGCAGGGAATTACCGGTATGATGATGTGGTTGGTTCAGAAAATCCCCTCCATCCAAACCTGGTTCGGCGGGCTGACCTTCCTTGCCCCGATGCACACATTGATGGCCTGGCTGTTCGCATCCTTCATCGTCGGCCATGTTTATCTCACCACCACTGGCGCAACTCCGCTTGAAGCCATGCGTGGCATGGTGACTGGCTATGAAGAAGTGGAAGTGCCTGAAGCGTAAGTAAAAAAAGTAATGTCGTTGCGAGGAGCGGAGCAACGAAGCAATCCCCAACAACGGGGAGATTGCTTCGGGCAGAGAGTAAGAACGCCCTCGCAACGACAGATGATAAAAGGAGTATCAAATGACTACTCAAACCAGAAAATCAATATTCAACCGACCTGAAAAACCATACGTGCATCCATACTTTGGCGGAGTGGTGCTGGGAATTGTTTTGTTCCTTGCATTCTTCCTGACGGGCAATGGGCTTGGTTCATCGGGTGCGACTAGCCGCATCGACACCGCGATTGTGGATGCCATCGCACCCTCTCACGTGGATAACACACCTTACCTTTTGAAGATGGCGGGCGGAGATAAAAATCCGCTGGACGATTGGATCGTGCCTGTGTTCTTCGGCGCGCTGCTCGGCGGATTCACATCTGGCGCGTTCAACGGGCGACTCAAATTAATAACAACCAAAGGCCCAAACATTTCCAACCGCACACGCTGGCTGATGGCTTTCCTGGGTGGTGTGATCTTTCTCTACGGCGCACGCCTGGCACGTGGATGCACATCAGGCCAGGCACTCTCAGGCGGCGCAACTCTATCCGCTGGATCATGGGTCGTCATGTTTGCCATCTTCGGCGGCGCATATGCTGTCGCATATTTTGTCAGGAAGTTGTGGTTGTAACAATATTCTGCTGGTTGAGTAGGGCGAGTGTATTTCTCGCCCGTATCGAAACCAGCAATAAAAAGTAAACATAAAATTTCATAATGTGGTCTCGATACGGCGGAAAAGCACCGCCTACTCGACCACCAGATGAAACTGAAGGAGAAACAAAATGAACTTTCCTCTCCCATCTCTTATAGCAGTCAGCGCGGCCAACCCGTGGACTTATGTGCTCTTCGCCGTAATCGGTTTTGCATTCGGCTACACACTTGAAATGTCTGGCTTTGGTGATTCAAGAAAACTCGCGGCGCAATTTTATTTCACAGAATTGACCGTACTCAAAGTCATGTTCACCGCGATTGCCGTAGCAATGGTTTTGTTGTTTGGCGCAGTCGGGCTTGGCATTCTCGATTTCAGTCAGGTATGGGTCAATCCAACTTATCTCGCCTCGGGTATTCTCGGTGGCTTGATAATGGGCGTCGGCTTCATCGTTGGCGGGTTCTGCCCCACCACTTCGCTCGCCTCCGCATCAACAGGTAAGATCGACGGCATGTTATTCATGCTGGGCGGATTCGTTGGCGCGTTCCTCTTCGGCGAAACCGAAAAATACTTTGATGGTTGGTACACCAACGCGGGTTACTTTGGCCGTGTCACTCTCGATCAGGTTTTTGGAATTCCCGTTGGCACAGTCGTCGTGATCGTCGTCCTCATGGCGCTCTTTATGTTCTGGGGCAGCGAACAACTGGAACGTATCTTCGGCAAAAAAGATCTGAGCAAGGAACCCAAACTCCGCGTGGCAGGTGCAGTGGCATTATTTGCTGCATCAGTCGCAGTGTTGGCAATTGGCAGTCCCTCGCTGGTGGATAGATATAACAAAGTAACATTCACACGCACTGAGACCATCGAGCAATTGAACGCAGACCCCATCGTCAATACCTATACCTACACTGCGGACGAAATGCTTGAAAATCGATTGGTGTTCACTTCCCCCGCCGAAGCTTTCAAAGCCAAATACAACCAGGCCATGAACCCCATCTATTTGGATGTGCGCTCCGAGGCGGACTATAACCTATATCACATCAATGACGCGGTCAATGTGCCGCTGGAACGTCTGCTGGAGGTCATGCCCGTTCTGCTCTCCGAGCCACCTGCGAACACAGTCTTCATTGTGATGAGCAACGACGAAACCGCAGCGGTGGATGCGTGGAAGATATTGGTTGGATCAAGTGTACAGAACGCGTATATCCTCGAAGGCGGAGTCAATAACTGGATCGCATTCTTTGGCAAGGATGACAAAACGCTTCAATCCGCCCCGAATGTTGGTGACGATCAATTGGGCTTTATCTTCCCTGCGGCATTGGGCAGCAATTACGAGTCATGTGACCCCGACCCACAAGAGTATGAAAAACTGGAATTCGAAGCCAAGATCAAATTGCAGTTGAAACGTGATAAATCTGGCGGTGGCTGCGGATAAGTTAGCCCTCTCGTTCATTATGAGACCTATCCTGAAATCACAAGGAGAGAAAAGGTGAGCAATGCTGCCAAGAGCATATTCGTATTTGGTATCTATCTAATTGGCTTCGGCGGTATTTTGGTAGTGACACCCAATACTGCATTCGCTTTGTTCGGCATTCCAAGTACAAATGAAGTCTGGGTTCGAGTTGTCGGAATGTTACTACTCTTCATTGCCTTCTACTGCATCCAGGCAGCAAGCAAAGAACTGACCGACTTTTTCCAATGGACTGTTTATACCCGTTCAACGGTCATTGTCTTTCTCACTACTTTTGTGCTGTTAGGATTCGTCAAGCCAGTTCTTGTTCTGGTTGGAATTGTAGATTTGTTGGCCGCCATTTGGACTGGCTTGGCACTACGATCTGCAAAAACTATCTGAGGGCTTGCACTTGTGCAGTACATGCAAATAGAGCATTAATCAGTTTTCAGTAATCAGTGAAGCAAAAATCGCGCGAGATAATTCGTGCGATTTTTGCTTCACCCTCATCCTTGCTGCTATGCTTTGAAGATCAAATCCAGATACTTCTTGAGCAAGTCACTGACCATGCCGCGCAAAGGCAAAGTCGCAGCCATGCCGTAGACAGGAGCCATTGTCCCTTTTTCTTCGGGATGCGTTTTGACATGTTCAACGGCTTCGCGCAAATCGGATAGAAAGCGCTCCGCAACACCGGGTTGAGTATGCCGCAGTGTGACGCATAAATGTACGCAGGTTGGCTTATGCAGCCCGTTCAAACTCCACTTTTTATGCGACATGTAATCCAATACTTTGTAAACATTTATCGATTCTGATGCAAATGCTACGACAAAAAGTGGCTCACCTAAAACATGTAATTCAGGGATTTCGCGAACACCCTTTTTGATAATATCGGCTGTTTCGAGTATTTTTTTGGTTGCAGACAAATATCCCTCTGCTCCAATTGCGGTCATCGCTGCCCAACATGCGGCACTCAATGCCCCGGGTCGGCTGCCTGCAAAAGTGGGCGAAAAATATAAACCACCGGGCCACTCTGTAGTCGTGTAATACTGAAAGTGTCTGAGTTCCTGACCGCGATACAAAACGACTGATGTGCCTTTTGCGGCGTACCCGTATTTATGCGTATCTGCCGACATGGATGTTACACCCGGCAAGCGGAAATCAAACGGCGGCACAGGGTATCCCAATTTTTCAGCCCACGGCAAAACAAATCCGCCCAGACACGCATCCACATGAAAACCAATATTGTGCTGTCGCGCAAGTTCGGATAATTCTGCAATCGGGTCAATTGCGCCATGCGGGAAAGAGGGCGCGGAGCCTACAATCACAATCGTATTCGCTGTAACCGCTTTTCTCGCGGCTTTCACATCTGCACGAAAATTTTCGTCCACTGGAATGTGGATGGTTTTGATGTTGAAATATTGACTAGCTTTATCAAACGCGGCATGTGCGGTTATCGGAACGATCATCTCAGGCTTTGTAATACCTTTCTTCTCCCGCGCCCAATCCCGATATGTTTTCATCGCCAGCATGATACTTTCGGTACCGCCAGATGATACGGTTCCGCAAACATCCTGCCCTGCCCCGCCGAGCATATTCCCCGTCATTGCTACAATTTCCGCTTCAAATTTTGTTGAACTGGGCCAGACATCCGCATGGAGTGGGTTGCTCTGCGAGTTGATGGCATAGACTTGATTTAGAAAATCAATATGCTTCTGGTCCCCATGATAAACCGCACCCGAAACAAAGCCATCCTTCCAATGTGATTCTTCCTGCGCGCGCATGGCTTCCATTTCGCGCAGAATGTCCGCGTGGCTGCGCCCGCTCTCAGGGATTTGCGTGAAGGAAGTGAATTTGTTTTTATATGGCTTGGCTGAAGTTTCCAACTCGACCATGATCTCAGCATATTCATCTTCGATCTTTTGGCTGACGCCCGGGATGGCTTTCATCCCCTTTTCAACAGATGCTAAAAGACGTGGATTTAATTTCCCCAGTTGTTTAATGATGCTATCTTTCCAACTCATGAATGCTCTCCAAAGTTTCGAGGAGCGCGGACTTAAGTCCGCATTCCGATTAATGCTGTCGATTCAAATGTGCGTAAATTTTACGATTGCTTTCATAGATCGCAACGAACTCATGAAATAACTCGTCGTAAATTTTGCGATGGTCTGGATTCGGTGTATACGTATTGGCGACTCGTACACGAGTGCCAATTTCATCATATTTCAGGTAACCCAACCCAGCCGAGGCCAGCAACGCCGCGCCGCGCACATTGGCTTCAATTGGATCTTTAATCTGGCGGATGGGACGGTTCAACACATCCGCGTGTATCTGGCACCATATATTTGACTTCGCTCCGCCTCCCACAATGTTGAGAGCTTCCACTGGCCGTTTGTTGAACTGCTCCACATATTTCAACAGCCAACGCGCATTGTAGGCCACACCTTCAAAGACTGCGCGTACCATGTGCGCACGAGTCGTATTGAGCGATTGATTATAGAATCCGCCGCGCACAAGATGGTCGTCAACAGGCGCGCGTTCTCCGTAAAGCCAGGGAGTGAAGATCAATTTATCGCTGCCTGCGGGAGTGCGCTCCGCGATCTGGTCGAGTAACTTATAAGCATTTGAAGGATTTGGGCCAGTGGGCAATTCATCCTGCGGGAAGAAAATGTTGTTCCGCAAATACTGCAAACATCCGCCAGCACATTCCTGTTCGTTGGTAAGCAGATAACGTCCCGGTATGCCAGAAGGAAGCGCTGCCAGGTTATGGAATAGATCAGTTTTCTTGAATGGGACATGACAAGTTAACCAGCCTGACGTCCCAATATATAGATGTGGTTCAAAATCACGCACCGCGCCAGACCCGACGGCGGCTGAGTGAACATCCGGCGAACCCATCAGCACTTTGACATCTTCGCGCAAACCCCAGGCGTGGGCAATGTCGGGGCGGAGATTTCCAAGGATCGCATTGGCAGGTTTCAGGTCAGGTAGTTTCGCGCGGTCTATCCCCGAGAGTCTGATCAGGCCATCGTGATAGGTCACGTTCTCGATGTCCCGATTATCCGTCATCCAATTCAAAGTGATCGAGTTGTATGACGCGGCAAATTGACCTGTGAGGCGCAGGCCAATGTAATCCACGGGTTCGAGGAATTTGTATGTGCGCTGATAAATATCGGGGTGAATATTTTTGAGATATAGAATATGCGCGAGCGGATCTTTGCCTGCATTACCCGGAGCGCCACCCGTTAACCGAATCCAATTCAGGAGTTTTACCAACCCGTACCCCTCAACTTTGAGCGGGCCGTCAACTAGTTTATGGATGTATGGAGCACCGCGCGAATCCATCCAGATGACTGCATTGCTGAGCGCGTTGCCATCGCGATCTACTGCAACCGTGCCTGACCATTGCGCGGTGGAGGCGATTGCAACGATATCATCGCTGTTCACCAATTCTTTGGCAAGCAAACGTTTGCCCGCTTTTTCGATTGCATCCCACCAATCTTTGGGAGATTGTTCAGCCCCGCCGCCCGCTGGAAGTACCACCGGTGTTTCCTCAAATTCACTGCCGATCAATTCGCCTTGCGTGGAAAATATTGCAACTTTGGGACCCGATGTGCCGAGGTCAATTGCGAGAATGTATTTGTCTGTGGATGGCATTGTCCGCCTCGATTTAAGAATTTATTATGAGAAGCAGGGCGATGATACTCCAACATTTGTTTAAAGCCAACTATGCTTTTTATAAGTGTCGGAGTCCAAAGTCTCCAGACTTTGGCGGCGCGAGTCCAACGACTGGAGTCGTTGGACTCCGTTTTCATTCTTTTCAATTCCCTTTCGAGGAAATGATCGGCGGAACAACTGGTTGCAATTCCCAGGTGCGCAATCCATTGCGGAAGAGGAACATGAGGGCGGCACCGCTGAAAAGGCAAATAGCATTGATGAGGATGGCAGTCTGTGCTCCAAGGACTTCAGCTGAGTAACCAATCACGATGGAAGAGATCGGCTGTAAACCAAAAGTAAGCATGGTGAAGAGGCTGATGATACGCGCACGCATGTCGCCGGGTGACATAATCTGCATGACGCCCAAACCTGTGGTCAACACAAGTGGAGCACCGAGGCTGATAAAGAAGATTGCGATCATGGATATTGTAAGTACGGTAGATTGTGATAGCAGGAGAAAGAAGGCTCCCATCCATGCAGCAGCGGCAGCGATGATCAGACCAATGCGTTTGGCGGCCTGTGATAGTGGAAGTAAAAAGAGAGTGGAAATCAAAGCGCCTGCACCTGATGAACCAAATAATAAACCATAAGTTTGTGAATCACCGTGAAGCACGGTATCTGCCACAGAGGGGAGAATGTTGAAGACGGAGAGACCAAAAAAGGTCACGAAGGCGGCGAAGATCATTAGATCGACCATGCGCGGCTGTGAGCGGATGAAATCCACTGTCTCACGGAATTGTCCCCTTGCATCGCGGCGTGGATGTTCGGCTTGATGTGAACGCACCAGCACGAGGCTGATCAACACCATAAGGAAGCTCAATCCGTTGATCCAAAAGGAAATGGAATTGCCAACCGCTTTAAGCAGGAAACCTCCCGCAGCCGGGCCGACCATACGCGCAACTTGCAATGCCATGATGTTCAATGTGACGGCCTGCCGCACCTGCCCCATACCAGAGAGATCGCCAATGAAGGCCTGTTGAGCGGGGAAATCCAACGCGGTGATGATTCCAAGGATCAGCGCAGAGAGGTAGATGTGCCAGATTTGGATCAGGTCTGTTTGGATGAGGAGGGCAAGGGAAAATGCCAGGAACATGGCAATGCTTTGAGTGGCAAGCAGGATAAAGCGGCGATTGAAGCGGTCTGCGATTCCGCCAGCCCAGGGAGCTAATAGAAATAGCGGCAAGCTGTTTAACATCACCACAACCCCCAGGGCAGATTCGGAGCCGGTTAATTCCCAGACCACCCATCTTTGCACGGCAGATTGCATCCAGGTGCCGAGAAGAGAGATGGCCTGCCCGCCAAGATAGATTCTGAGGTTGCGATTTTTGAGTGGAGCAAAACTACCTGTATAGGTTTGAAGAAGAGATGGACGTTCGATAATATCGGCCAAGTTGTATCCTTTTTATAAGCCACCTCAAAGTGACTCCCTGAGCGATACTGCGCCGCACTACGTTTGTTGCAGCGCGGTGTAGCGAAGGGTCTCTACTCTGAAGGCACGAGACTCTTCGGTCGCGAAGAACGCTCCCTCACATCGTCCCGATGTCCTTCGGGAGAGCGACACGAAATTTTTGAGATAGGTATTAGTTTGATGTTGAGCTTTGATGCGCATGTATTGCGGGGTCTTACGCGGAGGTGAAAATAGTCCAAATGGGTGGAAGTTTATCCATTTGCGCGTGATAAAATCGAGAAAACAGGTTGCTTTATTTATGACCACGATCCGTACTCCCGCCAAGATTATCCCACGTGCATTTCCTGGTATTAAACCAGATGAAGTGCAGGAGATCATTGTCAACAGCCGCATCAAGACCTACCCTGCGGGCACAGTGATATGCAACGAGGATGCGCTCGAGCATACTTTTTACATGATCCTCGAAGGGGATTTCGAGGTCACCAAAACAATCAACAACACAGATAAACGATTATTGAAAACACTCACCGCGGGAGATTTCTTCGGCGAGATGGCTCTCATCCATAATGCGCCACGGGCTGCAACGGTCAAGTCATTGACCAATGTGATCGTGCTTGAGTTGGAGAAGGAAGGCTTTGACCGCGTTTTGAAACGCAGCCCCAGCGTGGCAATGGCAATGGTCGGAGAGATCAGCAATCGGCTGCGTCAGAACGACCAGCTTGCCATCGATGATCTGCGGTTACGCGCCGCTGAATTGGCGAAT
The DNA here is from genome assembly GCF_057083605.1 of Candidatus Villigracilis sp. Classification (NCBI taxonomy): domain Bacteria; kingdom Bacillati; phylum Chloroflexota; class Anaerolineae; order Anaerolineales; family Candidatus Villigracilaceae; genus Candidatus Villigracilis; species Candidatus Villigracilis sp. Next base: position 14,709 of record NZ_JBXMTI010000023.1, read on the forward strand.
GCTTATCAAAAACTGGCGGAGCAGGATCTCGCAAGGCAGGAATTCCTAACAACCATCGCTCATGAATTACGCACACCTCTGATGATCGCAAGCGGCTATCTGCACGCTCTCAAAAAAGGGATTCTCCCCAGCGATCAATTGGATGCATCCATGGAAACGATCACCCGCAACGTGGACCAGATCGTCACGCTCACCAACGACCTGCTCTTCCTGCAAGAGGTAGACCTGGTGCTGGCCGAGTTCCAGCCGGTAAATATTGTTGATGTTGTTCATTTGGTATTGGCAAAGTATGAAAGCAAAGCGCGAGACAGGCATATTACGTTAAAGGTTAAGGGTGAAAGGAATATCCCCAACGTGCAGGGAGATGCGCAGTCACTCGAACGGGCGATCACTGCTCTGGTGGATAACGCCATAAAATTCAGCCCGCCAATTGGCACGGTTGAAATTCGTTTTATGGAACAAGGTGAATACGTAAAAATCACTGTCGAAGATCACGGCGTGGGCATTGCGCCCGATATTCGTCCGCGCATCTTTGACCGTTTTGTGCGCCTCGAAAAAAGCGGGGATGAACTTTACAGCGGGCTGGGCCTTGGGCTTTCGATCACACGCCAGGTTATCCAACAACATAAGGGGCTGCTTGAAGTCGAAAGCGAACCCGGCAAAGGAAGCAAATTTACAATATCTCTTTTGAAGTGGAAATAATACCGATTTTGCTGCCGTATATTTACACCGCAAAGCTCGCTAAGCGCGCTAAGAAACCTTAAAATCTTTTCTTTCTTTGCGTTCTTGGTGCTCTTGGCGGTAAAAATAATTTCATATACGGTAGAGAAATACCGATAATTTATTCGCCGAACAATACCTGCAATCTTCCATCCGCATCGTAAAATGAACGTGCAGAAAAAGGAGGGTCACCGCGATTCATCTTATGGATGCGCTCCAAGAGGATCGGCAAATCCTCCACTACTGGCAGATGAAGTACCGCTTCTTTCTCAATCCATTCAACTGCTCCTTCTTTAGAAGCCTTGATCTCGCCCCGCACATTTTCCCCGCAAATCACAAACAGACAAATCCCCACCTCCCCTGCATTCACGATCACCGTGCCACACAACCATAGATCGGCAGCGACGCCAGCTTCTTCGAGCAATTCACGCTGCGCCGCAGAGATCACATCTTCGCCGCGCTCTACATGTCCGCCCAGGCAATTGTATTTCCCAGCCCATAGACGCTTTGTGGGCGCACCTTTAATTAATAAATACTCATTTCCGCGGCGGGCAAAGATCGCAGTGCGGGGGACGAGCATGTATCTATCCTGGGTAATGCCCTGGTCGGATTGGGGCATGAAGACCTCCTTGAGTTTGATTATGCTATAATTTTTTCATGATATTTTAACCTATGACCGCCCATAGGTAGTTATACGTCAATCCGCTGCATAAACACTAGTTGGGCGCTTACCATAAGTTCAGGGAAGAAAAATTAAAAGCATGAAAAAAATTACAACTCAGCCAGATGCAAACAAAGTAGTATCGATGACTTCATCGGATGTGTTGGATTCTTATAAAAACGGTAGGCGCAACTTCCATAATATTCATGTTGATAGTGCTAATTTTGCAGGCGTTGATCTTAGAGCTGCATCATTTATTGGCGCATCCTTACAATATGCAGATTTTTCCAACGCTAAACTTACGCACATTCAATTAAAAGCGGCAGATCTAACAGGGGCATCACTTGAAAATGCTTTTGTTAATGCGTCTGACCTTATTTGGACGAACTTCCGTGGAGCGAATCTTGCTAGTGCCGACTTTACAGGATCGTCTCTTCATGGAGCTGACCTTACTAATACCAATTTGAAGTCTACCTATTTTGGAAATGCTTCCCTATCTCTGGCAAGGCTTGAGAGTGCAACTTTAAGCGGCGTGCAATTGAACGGAACATATCTTGACGACATGGATGTGCGCCCATTCTGTGATGCGCGTCGAGTGAAACATATCTCGCCGTCTCATATTGATGCTCGAACAGTTATGCGATCTTACACACATCCAAGTTTGAAAAAATTCTTAATAGATTGCGGCGTGCCGCAGATTTTTGCAGAGTATATGATTGACTGTGCGTGGGCAATAGGAGAACCACTTATGAGAAGTCTGATGCAAAGCACTTTTATCAGTTATGGCGGACCAGATGAAGCGTTCGCACGGAGATTGTACGAATCTCTTAAAGAACATAACGTTGTTGTTTTCTTCTTCCCTGAGACAGCACGTGTTGGTGAGCGCATTAACAGTGAAGTTTTTCGACAAATTCAAGAGCAAGATAGAGTATTGCTGATTTGTTCCCGAAACTCGCTAAACAGGAATGGTGTAGTTAATGAAATTCAGGAAACACTTGACCGTGAAGCAAGAGATGGTGGCGCAACTTATTTACTTCCTATTATGCTTGATGATTATGTTTTGACGGGATGGAAAGACGTACAGCCAGTTCTTGCAGAGCGGGTTGGAAGAAGAATTATTGCTGATTTTCGAAAAGCTAAGCGCAATAAGGTTATATTCTCACAAGCGTTCAATAGAGTTGTTGATGCATTGAAAGTTAAACGAGTAGAATTATGATGAAGCACGTTTTTTGTAATAACAACAGCGCCCAACAAAGCGTGCAGCGTGCACCCGACGCTGGGGATTCTGGCGCGATTCCAAGCCTTTTTCTACGCCTTATCATTTTTCTGGTTGGACGGCGTTCCGCCGCCCGCCCCAGCGCGGGTAACGCAAACCGTTGAGACTGTCGAAAAAGTCACTTTTCAAAAATAATTTTTGAAAAGTGGGACAGAAACGCTGAAAGGCGTCTGGTTTTTGGTGTTCCGCACAACACTTTGGCAACATTTTGGC